>DGUF01000200.1 GCA_002394525.1 Lachnospiraceae bacterium UBA4317
GGGTTGATGCGGATCTTGTCCGCCCCGTTCTCGATGGCGGCCACAGCGAGCCTGTAATCAAAATGAATATCGGCGATCAGCGGGATATGGATCCGCTCCCTGATCACGGGCAGCGCCTTCGCCGCTTCCATGGTGGGGACCGTGCAGCGGATCAGTTCGCATCCTGCCTTCTCCAGGCGCAGGATCTGGGCGATGGTCGCCTCAGCGTCCTCCGTCTTCGTATTGGTCATCGACTGGATCAGGACAGGATGACCGTTCCCGATCACCCTGTCTCCGATCCGCACTTCTCTGGTATGTTCTCTTGTTGTCATGCTGACTCCATGCGCGGATCAATCCTGCGCTTCGTTGTTCTTCATCTCAGGCTTCGCAGGGGTAAAGACTCTGCTTTTCTTGGGATCCGCGGGATCCTTTGCGGCCTCCACGGCCTCCTTCATCAGGGTGGCCTGGGCTCCGATCAGCGCCTTGCCGCGCTTGTCGATCTTCTCATACAGGTTGCTCGGCTTCAGTTCGTGGGCCTTCAGTGTATCCGCCAGCTGGACGTCCAGGATATGGCGCGCCCTGGCGGCGCAGGCCGGATCCTCCAGCGGGAACAGGATCTCCACCCGGCGGTCCAGGTTTCTGGGCATCCAGTCCGCGCTGGCCGCATAAACCTCGGGGAAGCCGCCGTTTTCAAAATAGAAGATCCGGCTGTGCTCCAGGAAATTGCCGACGATGGACCTCACGCGGATGTTCTCGCTGACCCCCGGGATGCCGACCTTCAGGCTGCAGATGCCGCGCACGATCAGGTCGATCCTGACGCCGGCCGAGCTCGCCTCATAGAGGGCCGCCATGATATCGGGGTCGCAGAGCGAATTCATCTTGGCCTTGATCCGGGCCTTCTCCCCGTTTCTGGCATGCTGGGCCTCACGGCCGATCAGGTAGAGGAAGCGATCCTTGAGCCAGAGAGGGGCCAGGGCCAGCTGGTTCCAGTAGCGGGGCTCGGAATAGCCGGACAGCATATTGAAGGCGCTGGTCGCGTCCTCACCGATGTCATCCCGGCAGGTCATCAGGCCGATATCGGTATAGATCTTGGCCGTGGAATCGTTGTAGTTGCCGGTCGCCAGATGGACATAACGGCGGATGCCGTCCTCCTCGCGGCGGACGACCAGGGTGATCTTGCTATGGGTCTTGAGGCCGACCAGTCCGTAGATGACATGGCAGCCGGCCCGCTCCAGCATCCTGGCCCAGACGATATTGTTTTCCTCATCGAAGCGGGCCTTGAGCTCGACCAGGACCGTGACCTGCTTGCCGTTTTCCGCGGCCCGGGCCAGGGCCTTGATGATGGGGGAATTGCCGCTGACCCTGTAGAGGGTCTGCTTGATGGCCAGGACATCCGGGTCATCGGCTGCCTGGGCCACGAATTCCACGACCGGCCGGAAGGTCTGGTAGGGGTGGTGCATGAAGATATCGCCGCCCCGGATCTGTTCAAAGATATTGCAGCCCGCGGGCAGGCGGGGGATCTCCTGGGGTTTGGCATAGCGGCTCTCCCGGAGCCACTCGAAGCCGTCCAGGCCATAGACCTTCATGAGGAAGGTCAGGTCCAGGGGGCCGTCGATCTCAAAGATCTTGTCCCCGGTGACGGCAAACTCCTTCTGCAGGAAGGACAGGAGCCTGGGGTCGATCCCCGCCTCCACCTCCAGGCGGATGGCATAGCCTCTCTGCCTCTTTTTGAGCTGCTTCTCGATCTCCTTGAGCAGGTCGGAGGCTTCATCCTCGTCGATGGTCAGGTCCGCGTTGCGGGTCACCCGGTAGGGGTAGACCGCCAGTACGTCATAATTGAGGAAGAGGCTGGACATATGACGGCGGATGATCTCCTCCAGGAGGATGATCCTGCGCATGGTCGAGGCCTCTTTCACCTCGGAGCCCTTTTGTCCGGGATCCGGCTCAAGGGGGATCTGCACTTCTGGAAGCTCCAGAAAACGGGGCAGGACGTCAGGGACACGGACTGTGGCGAACTGATAGTTTGCCTTCTCGTCCTTTCCCTCTTTCCCCTCTTTTCCCGACTTGCCGTCCTTGCCGGATTTTTTGGGCTTTCTGGTGTAGCCCGGGATTCCCTTGCCGGTCCCCTCCTGGCGGGTCAGAAGGGCGCAGAGGTTCAGGCTCTTGTTGCGGACCAGGGGAAAGGGACGGGAATTGTCCACGGCCATGGGGGTCAGAACGGGAAAGACCTCGTTCTCGAAATAATCCTCCACAAAGCTCCTCTCCTCGGGGAGCAGGTCATCATAGCTTGTCAGGATATCCAGTCCGTTCTCCAGAAGTCCCGGACGCAGCTGCCGATTATAGGTGGAATACTGCCTCTGCATGAATTTATGGATATCGGCCAGAATGGCGGTCAGCTGCTCCGACGCGGTCATGCCGGCTATATCGCGTTTTTTGTAACCGGCATTCTGCATATCCTGGAGGGAGGCGACGCGGACCATGAAAAACTCATCCAGGTTGGAGGCCGTGATGGCCAGAAACTTGAGTCGCTCAAACAGGGGATTGTCCTTGTTGCGCGCCTCGCTCAGGCACCGGCGGTCAAACTGGAGCCAGCTCAGTTCACGATTGTGGTAATACTGAGGATTTGCGTATTTGGCTGTAAGCTCTGACATGATCTCTCTCCTTCATGCGGTATAACGATCGGTTTTTGGCACTGAGGCACGCGCAAAAGCGTCCTGATCATTTCTTTTTCTGTTTGATCACAGGGCGGAGGCCGAAGACCTCCTCAAAGAAGTCCGCCCGCTGGCCGAAGAGTCCCTTCTCCAGGGAAATATCCTTGCCGGTCTCCACGGTGATGATCATCTTTCCATCCTGGATGCGGATCTGGAAATCCCCGAATTTCTGCCGGTGGGACCGGTCCAGGGCATTGGCAACACGGAGGATGGCCGTCAGGCGGGCCACCGTCATGCAGTCCTCGGAATCGAGGGCCGGCTCGGAGGCCATGAGCTTCCGGAAGCCGAAGTCCTCGTGGTTGAAGCGGACGGTGCAGGCGATGATGGCCTGCTCCCTGGCAGAGATCCCGATGATCTCCGTCGACTTGAGGATGTTGTAGGAGCACTCGGCCAGCCTGGTCATGCTGATGAACTTCCCGCAGTCATGCAGGATGGCGGCGATCTGCAAAAGCAGCCTCTCCCGGTTTCCCATGCCATGGAGCTTTTTGGTGCTCTCAAAGATCTTCATGGCGATCTTTCCGATCGTTCTGGACCTCTCTTCACTGCCCTGGTAGCGCCGGCTGATCTGCTCGGCGCAGGCGATGATATCCTTTTTGAAATCATGGGGCGAACGCAGATATTTGCGCTCCTCGGCAAATTCGTAGACGATGCCGTCACAGAGCGTCACACAGGGGACCCAGAGCAGCTCCGCATTGACCCGTTCGGCGATGCAGCGCAGCATGATGGCCGAGATCCTCAGCAGGCGGACATTGTCCGCCTCGATCCCCATCCGGATCGCCAGCTCTGTCTGATTGTATTTTTCCATCTCCTCCATGAAGCGATAGAAATCTGTCGTTGCTATAAAGCCGCCGGATTTCCTGGCCTTGTCAGGAGTATCCGTCATCCTGTCGCGAAAGTTGAAGACCTGCTTGCGGACCACCTCCGAGATGTAATCGTCCACCACGATGATGTTGCGGATCTTGAAATCACTCAGATAAAGCTTTTCGAAGACGTGGAGCTGGGAATTGACCATTTCCTCCACCAGGGCAGTCAGCCGGGTGCTGCCGGCCCCGATCCTGTGGAGCAGCTCATTGACGCGCAGGACCCCCAGCTGGAGGTTCTGGGTCAGGACCAGACGGTCTTTTTCAAAGAGGGAGATCTGGATGCTGCCGCCGCCGACATCGACAATGGCGGTCCCCCTGCCGATCACGCGCCCGAACTCCTCGCCCCTGGAGGCAATGGACTTGTAGTCCAGGAACCGCTGCTCGGAGTTCTCCAGGATACTGATCCGGATCCCGGTCTCCTGCTCGATCTGCTGCAGGACGATCGCGGCGTTTTCCATATCCCGGAAGGCACTGGTCCCGTAGGCCCTGTACTCGACGACGCCATAGCTGTCCATGACCCTGTGGAAATCCGTCAGGATCCTCTTGATCTCCGCCACATGGGCAAAACTGATCCTGCCCTCCTCATAGGTGTCCGATCCCAGATCGATCAGGTGGATGATGTCATCCAGCTGACGGATGCCGCTCTTTTTGGTCAGTTCAAAAATCTTGAGTTCCACTTCGTGGCTGCCGACATCGATCGCGCCAAAAAGATTCGCCATGGCTTCCCCCTTTTCCCAGGGCCTGTCCGCAGGCATCCTCCGGGAGCCGCAGGGGCTCCTCAGAGGCTGCCGGATGGCAGGTCCCTGTCTGTTTTTTCCGCTGTTTACACGCGCTCCGGCCGCTTATACCGGAGGCCGCTGCCGACTGGTCCTTTTCCGCTCTCCCGGGTATCAGGCAGGCTCTCCCGTTTTCAGGAGCTTTGCCGCCTGCCTCTTCCCGGCCCTTTCAAGGTCTTCCCGGGCCTCAGGCAGGCTCTCCCGTTTTCAGGAGCTTCGCCGCCTGCCTCTTCCCGGCCCTTTCAAGGTCTTCCCGGGCCTCAGGC
>DGUF01000116.1:0-4657 GCA_002394525.1 Lachnospiraceae bacterium UBA4317
GGTTGGAGGTCGCGTAGATCAGGACATTTTCCGGTTTGGTCTCCAGTCCGCCCTCGATGACAGCCTTGAGGTATTTGTATTCAATCTCAAATTCCTCGAAGGAGAGGTCGTCCATATAAATAATGAAGCGGTAGTTGCGGTTTTTCACTTCGGCCAGGATCCGCTGCAGGTAGCGGAATTCATGCTTGTAGACCTCGATCATGCGCAGGCCCCTGTCGTAATACTGGTTGAGGATGGCCTTGATGCTGGTGGATTTGCCGGTTCCGGCATCCCCGTAGAGCAGGACGTTGTTGGCGGTCCGGCCGCTGACAAAGGCCTCGGTATTGGCGATCAGTCTCTCCTTCTGCAGTTCGTAGCCGATCAGATCGTCCAGGACCACGTCGCTGGTGGCTGTGATGGGGATCAGGAAGTCGTCCTCTCCTGCAGCCGCGTAATCCACCGAGGCGGCCGCGCCCGCTTCCGGGACGGCTCCCTCTGAGGAATTGCTCCAGCGCTCATTGATGCGGAAGGCCTTGTTGAGGCCGAACATGCCGACGCCGTAATCCCGGTAAAAATCCGTCACGATCCTGTACATATCGTCCTCGTCCGCGGACTCCTCCAGCTTTAAGCTCAGGGCCTGGACCTTCTCGCTCACACTCCGGTTGTAGACGCGCTCCTTTTTCCCCACGGAGTGATAATTTTCGATGATGGAAAAGACGTCTGTCTCCAGCGCCTTCTCAAGCCTGGAAAAATCGTAATCAAAGAGCCTGCGGAAGATCCGCAGGTCGCTTTTGACAAAATGATTGACAGATCCGTCATTGGCGCCGACCTTTTCCGAGACAAGGGTAAAGGGCGTCTCTGTCATGGCCAGCAGGAAGGCCAGGTAATTGTGCCAGAGATTTTTGTCAAAGCCATAGCGGGTCGCCAGGTCCAGCAGACGGTGGATCTGGTCCAGGACCTGCGCGGTCAGGGCCTCCCGGTCATAATCCCCCTTGTCAAACAGCCGGCAGACGTCGGCCAGCCGCATCAGGATACTGTCCTCTCCGATTTCCCTGTAAACGATCAGTTTCGATGTCAGTCTGTACATATATAGATCCTCCATGCGCCTTTTTGCGGTCCGTCCGCGGCCGGCAGGCTCGCTGTTCTATTTATACTACATTTGCAGGGTTTTGTGCCACAACCGGGCCGGGAAAAAGGGGAAGCCCCGCCTGTTTTATGGATGGGCACGGATGCGGTGCGGAAGATGTTGACATGTCTTTGAAAAGCAAGACATATCAACCCGCATCCGGCGCGCAAGACTCGCAAGCGAGTCTTGAGTGGATACGTAAAAAACACCGGTCCTTCCGGGAGTACACTCTCCAGAAGAACCGATGTGGTTTTCCCAGTCAGGGGGCTGTCACGCCGTCTGCCGGCAGGGGGCAGAGGCGGGGTCCGCAGGTATCTGCTCAGTCCCTGTCAAAGCAGATGGGCGCGGAGCTCTTCCCCGGAGGCAGAGCTCAGATAAGCGGGGGCGATGTCAAAAACGGTGACCGCGCCGGTCTTTCCTTCCCTGCTCAGACGGGCCACTGCTCTTGCGTAGGCGGCCAGGACGGAGCCTGTGAACTCGGGATTGGAATCCAGCTTGAGGCTGTACTCAATGACATGGCCGTTCTCTTTGCCAGGGCCGGTCACGCCGCTGCGGATCACGCTGCCACCGTGAGGAAGCCCGGAGTGATCGCGCTTCATCTCCTCCGCGCTGATGAAATGCACAGTGGTATCGTACTCGTCGAAGTAATTGGGCATGGTCTTGATCTCATTTTCGATCCTGGCCAGGTCCGCGCCCTCCTCGGCCACGACAAAGCACTCTCTGGTGTGCTTCTGGCGGGTCGTGAGCTCGGGATTCTCTCCGTTGCGGACGCTTGCAACGGCGGCCTCCACGGGGATCGTGTACTGGCGGGCGTCAAGAACGCCTTCGATCCGGCGCACAGCATCGGAATGTCCCTGGCTGACCCCCTTGCCCCAGAAGGTATAATCCCTGCCCTCGGGAAGGATGCAGTTCATGTAGAGACGGTTGAGGGAGAACATACCGGGATCCCAGCCGCAGGAGATCAGGCCGACATGGCCGCCCTTTTTGGCCGCAGCGTCCACGTTTGCGAAGTGGACCGGGATATTGGCGTGGGTGTCGAAGCTGTCCACCACGTTAAACATCTCCGCGTATTTGGGAGTCTGCACAGGCAGGTCCGTGGCACTGCCGCCGCAGATCACCAGGACATCCAGCTTGCCCTGCATGGACGCAGCCTCCTCCTGGGAGAGGACGGGCACACCCGCTGTGCGGATCTTGACGGAGGCGGGGTCACGGCGGGTAAAGACCGCGGCCAGCTCCAGATCATCGTTCTGCATAATGGCGCTCTCCACGCCCTTTGCCAGGTTTCCGTATCCGAGGATTCCGATTCTAACACTCATTTCAATCATTCTCCTTGTGCTATAGCCTGAAATATTCCTTATTTCTGTTTTTTACTGTACCACATAGACGTGCTAAAGTGTCTTAAACAAGAAAAAAGTATAACATGCCGGGTCAGTTATGACAATCCCCAGTTAGTCTAAACTTTATGGATCGGATCTTTATTGGTCAAATCATTTTTGATCAACCATTATTGATCAGATCATTTTTGATCAAATCATTTATGATTTTATTAACCCTGCGGTCGTAGGTCAGAAGTCCGTTGGTCTCCTCCTCGATGTCGGAGACCTGGGTGTAGACCGCCCCGGACAGCCCCTGCGGGACCAGGGCATGGATCTTGTCCATCAGGGTCTGGAAGGTCTCCCGGAAGACATCCGGCTCGACCGTGTGGTAGCCGTATACCTCGTCGCTCATGACATGGCCGGCGGTTATGGCATTGATCCCGCCGTATTCCGACAGGACAAAGGGCCTGGGATCCTTTTCCACCGCAGGTTCCCGGAAATAGTTGTGGACGCTGCACACATCGCCCCCGCCCTGGTCAAACCAGCCGCTGGCGTGGTCGACCGGCCGGTCCGGGTCCTCCTCTCTGACGATTTCCGCGATCCGGAGGGCATCAAACTGGCCCCAGCCCTCATTGAAGGGGATCCACATGCCGATACAGGGGGAGCTGCAGAGCTGCCGGATCATTTTCCGCAGGTCTGCCTCAAACCTCTGCCTGGCCCGCCCGTCCTCTCTGGCGAAAAGCCGGTAGCGGTCATCCCGCAGCATTTTTCCCAGGCCGGGAAAGACAGTCGGCAGATAGGTCTGCAGGAGCTTATTGACGGGGCCGCCTCCATTGACCATGTCCTGCCAGACCACCATGCCCAGGCGGTCACAGTGGTAGTACCATCTGGCGGCCTCGATCTTGACATGCTTGCGGATCATATTGAAGCCGGCCTCCTTCATCTGCAGAATGTCAAAGACCATGGCCTCGTCAGCCGGAGCTGTCATCAGGGTCTCCGGCCAGTAGCCCTGGTCCAGCACCCCGTGGAAAAAGTAAGGCTGCCCGTTCAGGGTCAGGCAGGGCCTGCCCGCGGAATCAGTCCCCGTGCCGAAGGACCGCATGGCGAAATAGCTCTCCACCAGGTCCTTTCCCGCCTCGATGCGAAGGGCATAGAGGTGGGGGTCGTCAGGACTCCAGAGCCTGGGGCAGGGGACAGGGATCCTGACCCTGACCCGGGATTTTTCGATCCGGAAGCTTTTCACGCAGACTGCGGTCTTCGTGTCCGCTCCGGCTTTCTCCCCGGCCCCGGCCTCTCCTGTCCTGTCCGCTCCGGCATCCGTGTCCTCTCCGGTTTCCTCTCCGTTCCCGGCAGCCCCGGTCTCCGCTTTCTCTCCGGTTTTCTCTCCGTTCCCGGCTGCCCCGGTCTCCGCGTCCTCTCCGACGGTGATCCGCACCTGTCTTCCCCTGCCCGCTCCGGAAAATTCCATCTCCAGGAGGACTTCCTCCTCCCCCGGCCGGGGGCTGACCCTCAGATCCTTTAAATAAAATTCCGGGACGGACTCCAGCCAGACGGTCTGCCAGATTCCGCTCTGGGCATGATAATACATGCCCTCCGGCTCCAGGGTCTGCTTTCCGCGGCAGGCCGTCCCGCGGTCCGTGTCATCCCGGACACAGACCAGGAGCTCGTTGGCCCCGGGCCGTACATAATCCGTCACATCCAGGCAGAAGGCCAGATATCCGTTTCTGTGACTGCCTGCCGCATGGCCGTTCCACCAGACCCTGCAGCGTTCATCCACAGCGCCGAAGTGGAGGAGGAGGCGGCTCCCCTCTTTGAGATCTCCGATCATGACCGTCCGCCTGTACCAGAGGTCCTGGCCGGGCTGCAGGATCCTGCCCACGCCGGACCGGACTGTCTCCGGGGAAAAGGGGACCAGGATCCTTCCGTCTGCCTTCCCCATGCCGGCCCCCGCCGGGCGGATGGCATAGTCCCACCAGCCGTTGAGGTTCTGCCAGCTGCCCCTGCGCAGCCGGGGCCTGGGGTATTCGGGAAGGGGCAGGGCCTGCGGGCCGTCCTCCGCCTCCTGACTCCAGATCGTGGTGAGAGTATGGGTCACAGGATTCTTTTTTCTTCCGGGCTGCAGAGCCCTGACCATATCCGCAATTCGCATTGACAGCACCTCCTCGTTTTTCAGGACTCTTTTTTCAGAACCTTCTCTCAGAATTTTTCATTCATGTCCTTCTTCAAAACCTCTTCA
>DGUF01000116.1:4705-6564 GCA_002394525.1 Lachnospiraceae bacterium UBA4317
TCTTCAAAACCTCTTCAGAAGCTTTCCTGTTTTTCCGCCAAATGGAGTTCCGGCCCGGTCTTATACCGGCTCAGGTCTCAGGCCGGCTGCTGATCAGGATCGCGGCCAGGACCAGGGCAATGCCCGCGATCTCATCCGCGTGCAGGACCTCGTGAAAGACCAGGATCCCCAGGATCGTGGCGACGACAGGCTCCACCGAGGCCAGAATCGAGGCCCTCCCGTTGTCCACTCCTTCCAGTCCCCGCGTATACAGGATATAGGGGAGAACGGTCGTGACGATCCCGAAGAAGATGATGAACGCGGTCAGCGGCGCGGAGCTGGTAAAGGCCCTGTGGATGTTTGCCAGAGATACAAAGGGAAGGGTCCCGGCGGTGGCAAAGAGAAAGGTATAGAAGGAAATCGTCAGGCTCCGGTAGCCCCTCTCCAGGGCGAACCTGCCGAAAATGGAATAGAGGCCATAGCCGATCCCGGCGCCCAGGCCGATGAAAAAGGCCGCCGGCGTCAGGGACGCGCCGCCCCGCAGCAGGCCGCTCACACAGACACAGCCGGCGAAGGTCAGGACCAGAGCGGTCAGCTTGGGCCCTGTGATCCTTTCTTTGAAAAGGACCGCGGACAGGACGATGACAAAGGCAGGGGCCGTGTAGAGCAGGACAGCCGCGACCGAGAGGGAGGTCAGCTCGATCGTCGTGAAATAACAGAGGTTAAAAAAGACGATGCTCAGCACGCCGGTGCCGAAAAAGCACCAGAGGTCCCGCAGGCGGATCTTGAGAAGGGACCGGTCCCTGGCCAGCAGATAAAAAAAGAGAACCGCTGCTGTCACGACGCTCCGCAGCATGGCGATCTCTGCGGTGCTGCAGCCTGCGTCCCCCAGCCTGCGAACAAAAAGGCCCATACTGCCCCACAGGGCCCCGGCGATCAAAATATACAGAGGCGCATAGCGGTCCGCCACAGCTGTCTGCTGCATGGTCTTTTCCTCCCGATCATCGTAGTCATGTATGCCTGCGCGGCATGGCCCGGCCCTTTTTTGCGGTCGGGCACAAAGGATCCCGCAGGTCCGGCCCTTTTTAGGGCCAGGGACGCAAAGGGAGCCCGCTGGTCCGGCCCTTTTTACGTCCGGGGCCGCACATGTCTCTCAGGCCCTGTTTCAGGAGCCGGCCCTGTCCGCCAGAAGGCTCCTGTAGGCCATAATGCCGGCCACCGTCTTGGCGTCCTGGATCTCTCCGGCATAGATCCGCCGGCAGAGCTCCTTCAGGGGCAGGGCGCAGAGCCCGATCTCCTCGGCCTGGTCCAGCTTCTGGCCGCCGGCCGGCTCCAGGTCCTCCGCCAGGTAGATATCCGTCGCCTCATTGCACCAGGCAACGGCCGTCAGGATATGGGCCAGCTTCGTCATCCTGCCTGGCCGGTAGCCGGTCTCCTCCTCCAGCTCCCTGGCCGCCGTGTCGGCCGGATCCTCTCCCTCGGCCTCCCGCGCCCCGGCGGGCAGCTCCAGGGTCTCCCGGTCAATGGCCGGCCGGTACTGACGGATGAGGAGTACGCGGCCGTCCGGCAGGACCGGGACCGAGCAGGCTCCTCCGCCCTTTTTGTGACGCACATAGTCCCAGGTCTGCTCCGTGCCGTCCGGCAGGACCATGGTGTCCCGGTAAAACTCCAGGACCGCGCCGGCCTCCGCCAGCTTACGCTGTGTTCTGTGGAGTCTGTATTCCATCTTCTGTCCTCCTCGGGAACTGTATCTTACATGTGTCTTATGATTTAAGGGTCAAAAGTATCGTAAAGGCTCTGAGACTCGTCAAGTTGCACAAACAGCCGACGGGCCTTGGCGAGCGGCCGGTACTTGGCCGCTGGTTTTTAGCGGCCTTAGT
>DGUF01000059.1:0-13838 GCA_002394525.1 Lachnospiraceae bacterium UBA4317
TCCAGAACCTGATCGAGGTCTTTGAAAAGATGCGGACCAACATCAATGACAGTTCCATCATGATCATCTCCCACCAGGAGCGCATCCTGGAGATCGCCGACGAGATCGTCGTTCTCAGGGAGGGCCATATCGCCGCCAGCGGCCCCAGGGACGAGGTCCTGCCCGCCCTGATCGGCACCGCGTCCGCGGTCGAGGCCTGCAAAGTACTCACTTCCAAATAAAAAGATATAAAGGTCAAATAGTTACGGTTCAGACCCACCTGAAATAAGGAGAACAGAATGCTTCAGATCAAGGAAATAGATGAGATACAGAAAAGGCTCCTCCGGGAGATCGCCGATCTCCACACCGTCCCGACCGGGGCCTACAACATCCGGGCCAACGGTGAGTCGGCGGCCAGGAATACGACTGCCAACATCGACATCGTCTCCAAGGAGAACGCGTCCGGCATCGATATCCGCATCAAGCCCGGCACCAAAAACGAGAGCGTCCACATCCCCGTCGTCATGAGCCAGAGCGGCCTCAAGGAGGTCGTCTACAACGATTTCTACATCGGTGAGGACAGCGACGTCGTCATCATTGCCGGCTGCGGCATCGACAACTGCGGCAGCCAGGATTCCGAGCACGACGGCATCCACCGCTTCTTTGTCGGCAAGGGGGCCAAGGTCAAATATGTCGAAAAGCACTACGGCTCCGGCGACGGCACCGGCAAGCGCCTCCTCAATCCCGGGACCGAGGTCTACATGGAGGAAGACAGCACCATGGAGATGGAGATGGTCCAGATCAAGGGCGTCGACTCCACAAAGCGCGACACCAAGGCCGAGCTCAAGGCCGGTGCCCGCCTGGTCGTCCAGGAGCGTCTGATGACCCACGGAAACCAGGACGCCTACAGCATCTACAACGTGGCCCTGAACGGCGACGGCTCCAGCGCCGACGTGGTCTCCAGGTCCGTGGCGCGTGACAATTCCTACCAGAAGCTGGATATGTGCATCCTGGGCAATGCCGCCTGCAGCGGCCACACCGAGTGCGACTCCATCATCATGGACAGCGGCCGCATCCTGGCCGTCCCCTCCCTGGAGGCCAACAGCACGGAGGCAGCCCTGGTCCACGAGGCCGCGATTGGCAAGATCGCCGGCGAACAGATCATCAAGCTCATGACCCTGGGCCTGACCGAGGCCGAGGCCGAGGAGCAGATCATCAACGGCTTCCTCAAATAAGAAAACCCGGATTCGGTCCATGGCAGAGCTTTCTGCCCGGTCCGCAGAAAAGCCCGGAATCAGTTACAGGAATAAAAATCTGCCGCTTCCATGGAGGTTTTCATGTTCTTTTTCAAAAAGAAGGATCCTTTTTCCGGCGCACAGGCCCCTCAGGAGCCCTATGACCCCGCAGTCCGGGAGCCGGTCCTGCGCTGCAGCATCTGCACCGGGGAGCAGGTCGCCGGCTTCCGCGACCGGAAGACCGGAGATTTCACGGAGATCATGCTGATCCGGACCCCCGCCGACCTGGAGGCCTTCCGGAAGCAGTATGGCATTGAGGAGACCGAGCTGAAGCGGATCTATTGATGATCTGTTGATTTCTTGACAGGGACCGGTACTGACAGCCGGGGCTACAGCGCTTCCGGGCCGGCTGCCTCTTTATGCCGTGCCTCGGCCGGCCGTGACCGGCTCAGAGCCGCCTGATCAGGTCTGCGATCTCCCGCTGCCTGACCCCCATGCGGGTCAGATGATCGGCCAGCCCGCAGAGGTCGGTGAAGGTCTCTCCGCCCTCGCTGCCGCCATCCCCTGAGAGGATCCTGCCGGCCCTGAACCGGCCGTCGGGCTCACAGACCAGCTCCAGGTCCACGGACAGGGTACCGGCGCCCTCCGCCCCTGCCGGCGCCGCAGACGGGCCGGACGGGGCCCCTGAGAGGCCTGAAGCCGCCTCTGACAGTCCCCGGCAGCCCTCTCCGGCCTCCCTGCGGACCGTCATGACCCTGGTCAGGGTCATGGCCTCCAGGTCCGCCCGGCCCCCGGTCAGGACGGCCTGGGCCTTCAGGTACTTTTTCAGCCGCCTGACATTTTTCTCTTTCCCGGGATTTTTGAGCCGCCCCCTCGTGCTGTTGTGGCGCAGGTCGGCCAGCTTGACCCTGGCCGCCAGCCTGCAGCTGCTCAGATTCCTCACATAGTCCATGTAATCCGGGTACTTCTTCTTATCATGAGTGAGCAGGACCAGGGCCTCCAGGACCTCCTCCGGAAATCCCTCGGCGGCCAGGTCCTCCCGCGTCATTTTCGTGTCCTCCATGACATCGTGCAGCATGGCCGTACAGATTTCCTCCTCGGTCTCCATCTGCTCGGCCAGATGATAGGGATGGAAGCAATAGGGCACCCCGCCCTTGTCGGACTGAAAGTGATGGGCCTCAAAACAGATCTCCATGGCCCTCTGCGTCAGGTCGGTATACAGCATGTCCGGATCTCCTCCTGATATTTTGTTACAGTTCACGCCCTCTCGAAGGACGTGAACTTGTAACATTGCGTTCAGCGATTCCAACGCGCTGCGCGCCGCTGAACGCCGTAAAACTCGGGTTTTTGCGTTGAAAACCACGCAAAAACGCCTCGCGTTCGTGGTAGTCAGAACTATAACAGTATTTTTAATTTTTTTCAAAATAGTGATTGACAGAAATGCACAGCCTGTGTTAGTATACATTCGTTGCGGAAAACAGCAGCAAACAATTCGCTGGCATAGCACAGTCGGTAGTGCGTCGCATTGGTAGTGCGGAGGTCACGAGTTCGATTCTCGTTGCCAGCTCTCAGCAGAAGCCTGAAACCTGATGAAATCGGGAGCAGGCTTCTTTTTTTGTCCTTTTTCCTGCCGCGGCTGCCCCTCATCCCGGCCCTGGATCCGGGCCTGTCCCCGGAAGCACGGCGTTTTATGGTTTCCACCCGCGCCGGATCCACCCCTGCAGGCAAAGGACGGGCTGAATGATCCTCCATCCATGACCTGCATCCGGATCCGGCCACGGGCCGGAAAAGGGCCGGGCACCGGGAAAGAGACTCTCCCGCTGCCCGGCCTCTTCAGCTCTCCACGCGGATGGTCAGGAAATGGCCGTGCCCGATCTCCTCCTCCCCGGCCCACACGGGGCGGGGAGTCCAGCCGTCCGCCAGCAGGAACTGCCTGTCCCCGCCCCTGCGCCTGCAGGCATAGCAGAGCATATGGTGATTCTGGTATCTGGGGTGCCTGTAGACCTGCAGGTAGACGATGGCCCCCCTGCCCAGGGCTTCCTCGACCGCGTCCGGCGTGATCCGGATATGGAAGCGGACCTCCGGCCGCAGGGAGAGGAGGCCGGCCGCCCTCAGGCACCGTCTCAGAAAGACTCCGGTCAGGAAGTTGGAGGTCCCCCCGAAGCGGCCCATGATCTCTGTATTCCAGTAGATGCGGGTCCTGGCCCCGATCTGGGCGCAGACCAGAAAGAGCCTCTCCGCTTCCCTGGCCTCCTGCTCCCGCTTCAGCCTCTCCTGCTCTCTCCTGGCCAGGACCGCGGAAAAAGTCCGCGCCGGCGCCGCCGGCTCCGCGGAAGGCGCACCCGGAGTTCTTTTCTCAGCCTCCGGGGCCTTTCCCGTCCCTCCGGAGGCCGCCGCATAGCTTTGCAGGGTCCTGATCACATTGACGGCCGCCGTCGGGCCGCAGTGCCTGATATAGCCCTTTCCCAGGGCCCTGAACTGGCCCGTCGTGCAGAAGGAGGCCCAGGGGACCCAGAAACCGGATCCCCCGGCGCTCCGGCCGTCCGGCCCGGATCCTGCGGCCGGGCCGCTCTGTTTTTTCAAATCTTCCTGCCTGTCTGTGCTCTTTTTGATCATCGCTCCAGACTCTCTGTCCAATAGGACTGGTTGTAAATATCATTCAGCCGGTAGCTGAGGCGGACCTTGCCCTCCGGCAGCTCCGTGTCGGTGACCCGCAGGCCGCCCCGGACCGTCATGCGGTTTCCGAGAACATAGCTGTCCTGGTATTCGCCCTCATAGGAATAGAAATCGCAGAGGAAGTCCAGGGTGTCTCCGTCGCTGATCTCGGTCAGGTTCTTGGCGACCGCCTCGATCTCCTCATCCCGGTAGTCGGTCTGGGCGCCCGCGACATAGCCCGAGGGATTCTCATTGTCAAAGACAATGATCAGGTTGACGCGCTGGCCGTTGAGCAGGGCCGGGACGCGGCCGGTGATGCTCCAGTAGTCTCCGTCGTTCACGGAATCCAGGTGGTAGTAGGGGACGATCTGGCCGTTGATGGCAAGCCAGGCCTTTCCGTCGTCGGCCACCAGGTTCCCGTCCTTGTCGAAATCATAGATCTCATCATAGCCCAGGTCGATGTAGCCCTCGCCGTCGTCATAGAAGAGGTTGAGGACCAGGGACTGGACCAGGTCCCACTGGCCGGAGGGAAGGGTCATGATATACTTTCCGTCCTCCCTCTGGGTCCAGTAGAGGGCGGAGGTATCGATGTGGTTGTCGTTTATGTACTGCAGGGTCTCCTCGTCGCTGAGGGCGCGGTCCTGCAGAAAGCCCGTATTGCCGGCGGACAGGCCGCTGATCGAGCTGAAATCACCGCCCAGGAAGGATCCCAGAAGCTGGCCGATCAGCTCCTCGCTGGCTCCGGAGGACCCGTAGGGGGACATGCCCGTCCCGGAGGCCGAGCCGGACGGATAGCCGCTCAGCAGGGTTCCGAAGAGGGAGGGAATCGGGGAGGCGGTCGAGCTGCCGCCCGCCGCCGCCTGGCCGCTCATCTCCAGGCTTGCAAAGGCGCGGATGGCATGGGCGTAATCCTCCTCCATGCCGATCTCGTCATAGGACTGGGTCGCCTTGTCGACATTGCGGGCGCTCCTGTAGGGAAAATAAATGGAAAGCCCGTAGGCGTTGGTCATATTGGAGGAGGTCCGGTTATATTTGACAGATGCCCTGACGGCCTCCGCCAGTGCCTTTCCTTCCTTGCTTCCGACATTGTCGGCGAAGTGAGCCAGGTCGACCTGATCGATCCCCGTGGACCTGGCAAATTCCCGGCTGCCGCTCCTGGCCCTGGAGATCCTGGTGTATTCCTTGTCCTGGATGGACTGGGTGACAGACCTGGCGAAGGAGGCCAGCTTTTCGGGGACCGCGGCCGTGAGCTCGGCCAGGTCCACGACAGAGAGCGTGGTCCCCTGCCCGGGCGTCCGCTTCGCGCAGGTGGAGACAAAGTCATCCACGATCCGCTGGCCCATTTCCAGGGTGGACATGGAGGTGTTTTTGCTGAGGGCATTGAGCCAGTTTGTGTAGTACCAGCCGATCCCGGGCTCTGTCTCCTCGGAGGCGATCAGATAGTCCGCGTAGCGGTCCATCATGAGGGCGGTCTCCGCGGTCGCCATCAGGCAGGCGTCGAAGCCCACGAAATCAAAGGAGACGCCGCCGCTCTTGAGGGCCTGATTGATCCCGGCCAGGCTCATGGAGCCGCTGGATTTGAATTTCTCGTCATAGCCGTAGCCGCTGACCGATCCGGCGCCGTGGTCCCAGAGGATCAGCTCATTGCGGTTGGCCGGAAAGTTTTTGGCGCAGTATTTGATAAAGGAGGCCAGGGTGGCGGGGTCTGTCATGGGCTTTGCCCCCAGATCCTTTTCGAGCAGGAGGAGGCCCCCTTCTTTGATCTGGTAGATCTGGTTGGTCCTGCTGCTGACCACATTGTTGTTCCAGCGGCTGCAGCCGCCCGTATATACGATCAGATTGACCTTGTCAGAGAGTTTGGACGCGACCATCTCCTGCAGGTCCGACGTCGCCATCCGGCTTCTGGACTCCAGGTCTGTGCCGCACATGTAGACCATGATGGTCACGACGTCATTGCCCCCTCCCCGGATCACGGTGCGCTTGTCTCTGACGCCGGTGGCAACGGTCGTATCAGGAGTTACGCCGGACCCGGCCGCGCTCCAGCTGCCCTGCGCAGAGGAAGAGCCCGTGGGAAGGCCCGGTGTGGACTCAACGCTGCCTTCGTCGGAATAGCCGCCGAAGCTCCCGGCGGAATTCTGGTTGGAGCTGCCGTAGTCATAGGTCACCGTGCTCTGGTCCGAGCCTCCCGAAAGGCCTCCGCCCCCGAACATATAGACCAGGACCAGGATGATGATCACGGGAAGGCTCAGTCCAGCCCCCCGGGTGACCATGCTGCCGCCGGTCTTTCTGCGGCCGCTGTAGCCGTCCTTGTCACCGACCGGCCCTGTCCCGAGGCCGCTGCCCCTGCGGTTGAGGCCGGTCCCTTTTCCTTTTACATTTCTTTCTCTGCCGTGCGGTTTTTTCTCAATATCCATGCGCTACCTCCTTACATGTATTATCCATGAGACCGACAGACCGGCCGATCCGCGCTTAATAATGAGCGATGGAAAAGGCGCTGACCTCATAGTTGTCGAGCTCCTCCGGAATGGGGCCCGCCGCCGAAAAGGAATACAGGGCGTCCTTTCCGCCCGGGATCATGACCCTTCCGGTCTCGCCTCCCAGGATCCGGTCTCCATTCAGATAGAGGATGGTGACAAAGGCCTCCTGGTCCTCCCCGCTGTCACAGCGGATCCTGCCGGACAGGACCGGCAGCTCGCCCAGGCGGAAATATCCCTTCGAGAGCCCCTCCGAGCTCTCCCTTCCCGCGGAGGGAGCACTGTGGGCATACTCATCCATGACCTCCACGACGACATCGGAGGCGCTGTAGCTGTCTCCCGCGGGCATATTGAGTTCCTCCTCCGTCGGATAGAATTCCTCCGGATCGACGCACTCGGCGGCAAACTCCATCTGCGCGGGCTTCTGGCCGCGGACGACCATGTCCCCTGCGACCGCGATCTCCTGGTCGGCCAGGACATAGGTCCTGACCGTCTTGCGGCTGCTGCTGATCCGGTTGCCGTACTCATCCATGGCCCGGGCCACGATCGTCGGCTGGACCAGGGCCCGGTCGCTGCCCCTGTTGGAGATCCTCACCGCGTAATTGACCAGCCAGGCCGGGAGCGGGTCCCCGTTCTCGTCTGTCTCTTTGGGCGGGTAGACATCCGACTCATCGATCTGGGTAATCGTATAGCCGCTGTCCGTGATCTCCGCCTCCGGGGGCTCCTTCTCCTCCCTGCTCTCCTCCAGGGCCTGCACGGCCGTCACATCGATATACAGGTCTTCCTCCTGGTGGGACGGCTTATAGACCGTGCCGGCCTTGTCCGCCCCGCAGCCCGGCAGGACCAGGACTGCCGCAAGCAGGACGGCCGCGGCCGCCGCCTTTATTCTGTCTTTTCCGCAGATACAGTCTTTCCAAATCATGTTTGCGCCAGCAACCTCCTGTTGATCTATGATATAGGAATCAAAACAAATCATCTTTTCATCCTAGTATACCACTTCTTACGCTGTTCTTGAAAGAAAAGCTGGAGGACTGTCCCGCCGCTGTCGAAAAAAAGGGCCGGTCCGCATGGAACCTGCCATGCGGACCGGCCCCGACTTCACTTACATCTGTTCAGACATTTCCGGTCAGTAATTATCTTATTTTTTCCGATTCTTATAGAGGATCGTCCCGGCTGCGGCCGCGGACAGGAGCAGGAGGGCCAGAAGGCCTCCGACCCTGGTCTCGTCTCCGGTCCTTGCTCCGCCGCCTCCGCTGCCCCCGCCGGACAGGCGGACAGTCTCGGGCGACGCCGGTGTTCTCTTTCTCCTGCCTGTTTTCTCTGTCTCCTCAGTCGCCTTCTCCCTGTCCGGACCGGACGGCCGGTCCGGCTCGTCGGCCTTGTGCGGCTCCTCCGGCTGGTCAGGTTTTTCAGGCTCCGCCGGTTTCTCCGGTTCTTCAGGCTTCTCCGGCTGATCAGGCTTCTCCGGCTGGTCCGGTTTTTCGGGCTGGTCCGGTTTTTCGGGCTCCTCCGGTCTCTCCGGCTCCCGGACCAGGACCGTCTGGTCGGGATCCTCCAGGTCCTTGTGGACCGCGAGCAGGATTCTCTCTTCTTCAGGATTTTTCTCAGGAGTTTTTTCAGGATCATTTCCGGGCTGGCCGTCCTTATTTTCTCCCGTCTCCTCTTCCGGTTTTCCGGTCAGATAGAGTTCCTCGAAGGCGACGATCCGCAGGCTCCATTTCTCAGCCGCTCCGGTCGCGCCGGCCCGGGCCTGGTCTGTTTCCATTTCTTTGGCCAGAGAGGAGGAATCAAAGCGAAAACGCAGGACCTCCTCTCCGTCGGCCGTCTTCGGGACAAAGGACGCCTCCGCCGTCACTGCTTTGCCGTCCACCTCAAAGGCCTCTCCTGTGTCCTTGCGCATGAGGCAGCCCCGGAGCAGGCAGGGCAGGCCCGGCAGGAGGTTGGACCAGGTCACCCGGTCGCAGACGGTCAGAGTTCCTCCTGCGGTAAGGCTCCTGGTCTCTCCGTCCCCGGCTGACGCAAAGGTGCGGATCTTCGGATAATGGATGCTCTGGTCCTCGTCCTCCGGGTCCTCGTGGACAGCGACGGGAGGATCCCCGCCGGGATCCTCCGGCTTCTCCGGCTCCCTGTCCCCCTTGTAATAGAGTTGTTCAAAGGCGACGACGGTGGTCCCCTCCAGGAGGGAGGCGTCGTAGGTAAAGGTCAGGTCGACGGTCTGCTCTGCCGCCTCCGCCTTAAAGGAGGCCTTGGCCGTGACCTCCTCTCCCGCGGCGTCTTTGAGGGTCCTGCCGTCCTTTTTGTCAACCAGACGGCCCGTCACCAGATAATGGCAGCCCGGGATCAGGCCCCTGCAGGTGACATGGTCCACCGTGACGGCCCCCTCCGAGGCCGGGCCGATCCGCATCCCGGTCAGGGAGTCTTCGGCCTCGGTCTCGACAAGGACCAGACGAACGGTCTGGGCCTCATCATTGATATCCGTATGAGAGGCGATCACCGCCTCCTCTTGAGCGGGTTCAGCGCCGGCCCCGCCGGTGCCCTCCCCCTGCGGATCCCTGTCAGTCGAACCTGCGCCCGGCTCCTGCGGAGGCTCCTGGCCGCCCGGCCCTGCTTCAGGTCCCTGCCCGGGGTCTCCCGCGGCTGCTCCCGGGCCTCCTTCCTGACCCGGCTTCTCCGCTGCCGGGTCCGAGGCGTACTCATAGCAGACCAGGGTCATGCCCTCCGCCTTTGTCCCGTCAAAGTGAAAGCGCAGGGCCACTGTGCCGGCGGGCGACAGGATCTTTTTGGTCCTGGAGGTCTCCACCCTCCTGCCGTCTATGGTCAGGGGCTGCCCGGTCTCTTTGACATAAATGACGCCTCTGAAGAGGACCTCTCTGCCGATGTACTCCTCCATGCCTCCGTAGGTGACCGTGTCGGTCAGGGTCACCATGCCGCTCCGGTCCGCGAAATGGTCGCCGTCCTCGTCCGCCAGCTCGGTCTCCAGGACCGGCTTCTGCGTGTTTTCGATGTTGCCCAGGGTGATCACCTGGCGGTCGGACCAGACCGAGAAATGGTCTGAATACATCTTTCTGCCGCGGTTGCCCGGACCCTCGATCTCCTCAATGCGGTAGTCTCCGTAGGGCAGGGCACCCAGGGAATCCACGGGCTCCGTTCCTGTTCCGAACCAGAGGCGGGACCTCTCCTTTGTGTCCGGCCCGGCGCCGGTCTGGGCCTGTCCGGCCTGCTCTGTGGAAGCATCCGCCGGCTCCGTCTGCCCGGTTTCCTCTCCTGTTGCGTCCGCCGGTTCCTTCCTGCCGCTCTCCTGCCCGGCAGGGTCTTCCCCGCTCCTGTTTTTCTGCGCATAGGCCCAGGCGGCCGTGCTGTCAAAAAAGCCGTTGCGGTCGGTCGTAAAGGAGTGCTTTTCGATTTCCCTGCCCGCGGCATCCAGGGCCGTCACCTCAAAGGTCACGCCGGCCATCTTTTTCTGGGTGTAGGCATCCAGCTTGCGGATGGAAAAATCCCCCCGCATGACCTGGTCCTTTATGGAGGTATCTTCATTGCCGGTCAGGTCCACGACTGTCCCGTCCTCCCGGATGGAAAAGCGGACCTCCCTGGCCCCATTCATGGTATAGCCCTCGGGCGGCGTGATCTCCGCGATCCTGTATGTCCCGTAGGACAGATCCCGGACACCGGTCCGGGCAAGCCCGTTTTCATCCGTCTCCAGAGTCAGGGCCTCCGCCCCGGGCAGGACCTTTTTGTCCCGGGCGTAAATGGATCTCTCCCCGTCATTGTAGATCCTGAAGACGGCCCCGGCCAGGCTGGCCCCTCCCAGGGGACTTGCTCCGCCTGTCTCCAGGTCCAGCTTGCAGACCCTGACGCCGCCGAAGATCAGGGGGTCTTCGCTGACGACGGTCACGACCTCTGTAAAGGAATCCACCTCCGCCCTGTGGATGGTCTCGTCCGGCAGGTAGCCCTCCGGGGTCCGGGTCTCCCGCACATAATAGGTCTTCCCGGCCAGGACCTCGATCACATTGGCGGTCCCGTCCGCCCCGACGACAAAGGTTCCCGCCGCGGACCGGCCCTCTCTGGCGTCCTCCTCCGTCTTATAGAGGCTGTAGACAGCCCCTTCGATCGGCATGGTATCGGGCTCCTTTTTGTCCTTTTCCATGGAGGAATGCTTTTTCAGTGTGATCTTTCCCTTTTTGGGAGGCTCCACGGATTCCTGCCGGGTCACCTGGTCGGCAGTCACGGTTAGGCTGTGAGTGCGGACATCCAGTTCAAAGCCGGGAGAGGCCTTGGTCTCTTTCAGGGTATATTTTCCGCACAGGACCGTCAGCTCGTTGGACCTGCCGTCGCTCCCTGTCTTCAGGGTTCCGGCCGCCTTTCCGCTGCTGTCGTAGAGGGTATATTCCGCCCCGGCCAGGCTGTAGGGGGACTCACTGGCCTCCGGGTCCGCGGACATCTTCTGAACCATCACCCTGCCCTTTTTGGGGGGCTCCACGGAGTCCACGGTGACCAGCTTGTCCTCCGGCACCGTGACGGCATGGGTCTTCCCGTCGAGCTCGAAGCCCGGGGAGGCTTTGGTCTCCCTGAGGGTATATTTCCCGCACAGGACCGTCAGCTCGCTGGACCTGCCGTCGCTCCCTGTCTTCAGGGTCCCGGCCGCCTTCCCGCTGCTGTCGTAGAGGGTATATTCCGCCCCCGCCAGGCTGTAGGGGGACTCACTGGCCTTCGGGTCCACGGACGCCTTCCGGACCATCACCCTGCCTTTTTTCGGAGGCTCCACGGAGTCCACGGTGACCAGCCTGTCCGCCGTCACCGTGACAGTATGGGTCTTCCCGTCAAGCTCGAAGCCGGGCGAGGCCTTGGTCTCTTTCAGGGTATATTTTCCGCACAGGACCGTCAGCTCGTTGGAGATCCCGTCACTCCCTGTCTTCAGAGTCCCGGCCGCCTTTCCCTCGCTGTCGTAGAGGGTGTACTCGGCTCCGGCCAGGCTGTAGGGGGCCTGGTCCGCCCCGGGATCGGCGGAGGTCTTTTTAATGCGGATCCTGCCCTTGTCCACCACTTCGTTGAGGATCTCGGTCCAGTTCACGGAGGTAAAGGACTTTGCGGGGTCCAGGGCCCGGACCCCGCTGATGGGCTGGTAGCCGTCCGGCGCCTGGATCTCCCGGACATAATAGATCTTGTCGGCCAGGGCGCTCAGGTGGTTGGACCTGCCGTCCTCCCCGGTCGTAAAGATCCCCTCCGGCTTTGCATTGTTCCTGGCGTCCTCGATCGTGGAGTAGAACCCGAATTTCGCCCCCTTGAGGCCCTTCCCCGTCTTTCCGTCCTTTTTATAGACACCGATCTGGACATAACGGGGAGTGTTTTCCACCCGGATATTCTTCCCCTTTCCCTCCGCCAGCGTGAAGGGGCCGAAGGGCTCCTCCTGAGGCATGTAGCCCTTGGGCACATTGGCCTCCTTCAGATAGTAGGTCCCGGGATCCAGGTAAAAGACCGCCCTGTTCCAGTTGCCGCTCATCCCGCTGTTGCCGACGGGGATCGAGCTGATCTCGTTGGTCTTGTTGGCATCCGAATAGACCCTGGCGGGCTTTGTACAGGCCTTGTCCGTGTAGACGCGGAAACGGACCTTGTCGCCCTGCGCCGTCTCGTAGAGGGAGTAGGAGCTGTATTCGTACATCATATCCGGATCCGAGCAGGCCTTGGTCAGGACCATGCTGGCCGGCTCATCCTCCTGGACCCGGCCCAGCACATAGGCCTGCATCCAGTGCCCGTCGCTCTGGGTGCGGGCGCTGATATAGACAAAGACCTTGTTCTGGTCCGGGAGGGCTTTGGCTGCCGCGCCGGACCGGTAGGCGGAGACCAGGGACCGCATGCCGCTGCTGAGGTTGGGCCTGTCATATTCGATCCCGGCAAGCTCCGCATAGCGCATGGACATGGCCTCGTGGCAGGCTGCGATGGCGACCTTGCCAGCATTTCCAAAGCCCCTGGAGGAGGCCAGGTCCTTGCCGTAATTGTCCAGCATCGTGTAATAATACAGCTTGATCATGACCGCGTCGGTGACCCTGGTGACATTGGGAAGGACCGTCCACCTGGCCCAGCCCCGGTCATTGGGCACCGCGCAGATTCCCACATATTCATTTCCGTCCCGGTCGCGGACATTGATGGGCGTCGTGTGTCCGGGGTAGCCGCTCTGGTCGGTCCCGATCCCCAGGGCCTCGTAGTCGATCTCGGAGGACTTGCTGATGATCTGGGCCCCCTCCAGGGTGGAGGCTGCCGCCCTGCGCGCCCCGCTGGTCACGCTCTCATAGGCCTGGTTGAACTCCTCGATCGTCATCCATTCCTCCTGAACCGGTTCCGCAGCAGCTGCTGTATTTGCGGTATTGGCCGCGGCAGCGGAACCTGCCTTTTCCGCGGCGGACGCGGTATCGTCCGCGGCAGCAGCGCCCTCCTTTGATGCGGCTGCTTTCTTCGGGACAGGTCCCTCCCCGGTCTTTTCAGGCTCTTTGTCTTCTGTGGAGCCAGTCCCTTCCTCTGTCTCCCGGGTTTTTGCTCCGGACTCCGGGGCCGGCTCCGCCTCTTCTTTTGAGGGGCCTTTCTCAGAGGGTTCTCCCCCGGAAGGCTCCTTTTCAGCAGGCTCCTTTTCAGAAGGCTCTTTTTCAGAAGGCTCTTTTTCAGAAGGTTTTTTTTCGGCAGCTTCTTTGTCAGAAGGTTCCTGGTCCGATGGCTCTTTTACAGAGGGAGAGGGCGTATGTTCCTCTTCCGTGTCAGGACCGCCGCTTTTCCCGGTCCCGGCCTGGTCCCCGCCGGTATCAGATGGTCTGTCACCCTCCCGGCCGGCAGGGCTGTCCCCGCCGCTCTCTTCCGGGTCCGTCTCTTTGTCGGTATCCCCTGCGGCAGGCCCGCTCCCGGTCCCGCTTGTCGAGGGATCTTCCTCTCCGGAAGAAGGTCCGGCTGCCTCCCCTCTGGCGGACCCGCTGCCGCTCTCTCCGGCCGAAGGATCCTCCTCCCCGGAGGACGGCCCGGCCGTCTCCCCTCCGGCGGAGGGCTTGTCCCGATCCCCGCTCCCGGTCTCTCCGGCCGGGGGATCCTCCTCTGTGGAGGAGGGTCTGGCCGTCTTCCCGCTTGCGGGACTGCTGCCGCTCTCTCCTGAAGCGGACTCCGTCTGGACGCTGCCCCGGTCTATCCGGGCTGCCCGGACCTCTTCCAGGCAGACTCCCGGACTGGCGGAAACCGCCTGGACCGTCAGGGCTGTGATCAAAACGACTGCCGCCAGCAGCGCGGACAGCCTGTGTCTCCTCTTTCCTGTCATTACATTCTTTTTCAAAATATCCTCCTTTCAGACGCGCAGCTGTCGTCTGAACCGGCCCGCGCCGCCGCGCGGCACGGCGCCGGAAAGATCTTCCATTTCCATCGTTCATAAAGGGGAGCCGGCTGCCGGAATCATGAAATCACTTTACTGATCAAAGTTGATATTCACATCCGTCACATCCGGCAGATCCGCGGCGTTTTGCGTCAA
>DGUF01000059.1:13917-25926 GCA_002394525.1 Lachnospiraceae bacterium UBA4317
CAAAGCGCAGTCTTGTTCTCAGCGCAAAGACCAGCCTTGTTTTCAGCGCAAAGCCGGCCCGATCTGAACGGCACAAAAACGGGACAAAAAAACAGACCTATTCCAAAAACAGATCCTGTTTGCCGCCGTCAGCTGCCTCCCGCGCAGGCACGCACACTTATCCCGGCTCTCCATTGTTCAGTTTTATGAATAATGATGTTTTTGTCCGACACGGACAGAATTCAGAATGTAATCACTTGAAAAGCAGGTATTTCCACTGCTTTGTCCAATACAATAGCACCGGATGGCAGCCTGTGTCAACCACAAGCGGCAACCGGTGCTCCCGCAAAATATCCACATCTATGTATTTTATCCTGCCCGCCTGCTTTATCGCTTCTCCTATGTACTGGTTTCCGTCCGGCCTGATCCGGAAGACACAGGCATTCGGGACGGACACGATCTCTTTGAGGTCTGCGTAGAGGGGGTGATCTTCGCGTTGACCGCAGCGGCATCCACGTAAAAAACAGGAGTGGTTTTTTGCGTTTTTCGCTTTTTTAGGCGGGAAAAACCTATATTCAGGAACATATGTGTTACAATATGACAGGTCGGGACTGCGCTTTCCGGCTTCAACATTGTACCATAAGGAGGTAAAACCATGGCCCGTAATATTCTTCTGACCTCTCTGAGTGCTGCGGAGAATGATCTGCCGCTGCAGTATTTTTCCGTTCAGAATGAAACCGGCTTTAATTACTGCGATTCCCTTCTGGATGCGGAGGCCGGCATAAAAACCCTGCTGGCCAGGCATGAGATCGATGAGATCATCGTCATCGGCAGAGACAACACATATGATGAAAAGGATGAGCTGGATCCTGTCCCCATCCGGGATGGCAGCCGTCTGTATTCCGAGGACCTGACATCTTTTTCCACCTATCGTCTGCTCAAGTACCGGATCGCCCGGTACGCGGATGAACTGCCCCCGGACCGCAGGAAGGAGGACGAGCTCCTGCCAGCGGATGTGCGTGAAAAGCTGGTCCGTTTTATCAGGGATTACCAGGAGGGCAGCAGGGAACTCAGGGACCGGAAATTCAACCGGCTGTTTGACGTGCTCTCGCAGAGCGACCAGGCCTATGAGGATTTCCGGGACGCGCTCTTTGATGCCTTTCCCGACCTGCGGGAATGTCAGGAGCCCTGTCTCCGATGGGTCAGGAACTATCTCTACACAGAGCTCAAGCCCTCCGCCTGGATGGAGCTCCTGCCCGCCAATGGCAAAACGTCCATCTGCCTCATTCCGGAGGACAACGTGGAGGACGGCAGCCTGTGGGCCAGGAACCTGATGGCGATGAAAGACTCCATCATCAGGGACGACCAGGACATCAACCTCTATGTTTCACTGAACGGCAAGGACGCCGCGGACAACTTCCTAGTCATCAACCTGCTGGACCTCCTGATCGCCATGCCGGAGAGCGGGGTCCGCCTGAAAAAGCTCTACACACTGACCAGTCTCCAGAGGAGTATGACCGGTATTATACGCGATGATACCCGGGGCTTCGGGGTCGCTGAGCTCTTCCATGCGATCCATTCCTTCCTGAATTACGGCAAGGCGGACCTGATCGCGAAAATATGGGAAGACAGCGGTGAGCACAATGACAGCGTCGCCGGAATGGTCTATGCCATGCGCCATGTGGACGTGGGACTGTCCATGTGCAACATCCCGGAGGTGGAGGACGGCATCGTCCGCCTGCGCGAGCTGTTCAGGGATGAAAAGTTCTGGAGGGAATCCGGTTCCTACGGCCTGATCTTTTCCGTGATCGCGGAGAGCATCCGCGAGGACTACGGCCCGCTCCTTGATGGCGACGGCGGCATTTCCTTTATCGAGCTGGTGAAATGGGCCTACCGCCACCAGTTCTACCAGCAGACCCTGACCCTGATCGAGGCCAGGGCGCCCGAGAATCTGGTGAGATCCGGTATATTCTATTACTGTAACGACGAGCAGCAGAAAGGCCGGATCATAGACCTGCTCGTGGAGCAGCGGCAGAATCTGAAGCCCTATGAATACTACAAGATGGATCAGATCGACCACTATTTCATCAAGACCTATAACCGCATCGGGGCCAGGGGCCGGGGAGACCGGAACGAGGATCCGCAGCGCGTGTACGCCGCCCTGAGGACAGAGTCCGTCAGAAACACGGATCCCTCGCTCATCACAGGCTACACCGACTGCGACAGCATGGAAACCCTGGAAAATCTCCTCTACGCCTATTACCACATCGGCAATGTCCGCAACAAGATCAGCCACGCCGAAACGCAGGCGATCTCCGGGACACGCCTGATGACGGCAGACAGCGACGAGAGCTCCGCTCTGGTCTGGATGAGGGACGGCATCGACTATTTCATCGACAGCTTTGAGAAAGCGATGGACCAGGTGCAGGGCAAAAATCCGCAGATCGTCCTCATCACCGGAGACGAAGTCCGGTCGGCCGCGGAACGCGCGAGATACAGAAAAGACAAAAACCATTGACCGGAAGGCCTTTCCCGGAGCGCTCCCCGGTCCGGACGCCGGATGAGCAGGCACAGATTTCGGTCACAGTTCGAAAAGAGGCTGTGACCGTAACTTCATAGTAACAGGAGGTACAGCATGACTCGTTTACAACAGATCAGAACCCCTGCAAAGGAAGAGAGCGGAAAAAAACTCCGGGCTTTTACCATATTGACAACACTGCTCGTCGCATGCATTGTCTTTTCCTCCGTACTCCTGTTAAACGGCAACAACAAGCTGAGACTCCTGGATCAATACATCCGCGAAGTACCGGTCATTGTGCGGGACCGCGAGCAGGAACTGGAGACACGCGCTCATGTATTCGAAGAGGATATCCTGGCCCGGGGAGAGCTGGGCACGAGGATCTACGGGGAAGAGAGCGCTCTTTCGATAGAGGAAAGGCTGGACAAGGTCTGCAGTACAGTTTCAGCCAGGAGCGTTTCCCTGACAGACAAAAATGGAGCCCTTTTAAATACCACCGGACCCGTAATTCCGGCTGACCTGTTCGAAACACGAATCCGGACACTTGAGGCTCGCAAGCCTGTTTTCGAGCTCTATCCCGCCTCCGCGGACGACGGCCGGGAGACGGAGAAACAGGACGGGACCGCTTTTATAATGGTACCGGTCGGGGGAGAGGCCGGCCGCAGGCTGGTCTTTGAATTTTCCTGTGATCCGCTGCTGGATATAGTGAATACGATCGGCAACTGGTCCAGCGTCCTCGAGCGTATGCTCTCCGGGCTGGAGGCCGAGGCCTTTGTCCTGACAGGAGAGGGAGACATCTACAGCAGCCCCCTTAAAGTCTCAGGGAGTGATGAGCAGGAGCAGCTCAGGCAGGAAGCCGCAGGTATTTTTTCAATGAACGGCGACCCCATCGGCGCCGGGAGCAAAAGCACTTATAAGCTGGTCCCCTTCCGCGGCCGCCTCTCTCTTGCGATCCTGTGCCCTTATCCGGAGCTGGATGCCCAGGTTCTTATAGCCCTGCCTCTCCTGGAATTTATCAGCACAGGCTTTTACTGTGCCCTGACCCTCTCCGCCTTCATCGTCTTCAGCCTGATTCTGTTCTCGCTTTACGTCTTAATGCTCAGCGCCAAAAAACACAACACGGTGGATGAGGAGACCTTTATCGGGAACATTGACAGGGAGACACAGCCGGGACGGATCCTGCTGCTCCTCGTCGTCGGCGTCTTTTCGGTCATGCTCCTGATGCTGGAGAATAACGCGACACTCGCCTATATCGGCAGGACCAAGCGGGAATCGCTCGAATATGAAGTCAACTGGCATGAAGACCAGAGAAAGACGATCCGCAGCTCCTATACGGACATCTACAGGACCCGGGCCCAGGCACTGGCCGCGCTCCTGACAGACCACAGGGAGTACCGGACACACACGGACCTGCAGGCGCTCAGCGATACCCTGCAGGCGGAGTATCTGATGCTCTTTGATGAGACCGGGCGCGAGATCACCTCAAGCAACACCTATACCGGCTTTTCCATCGGCGGACCTGACGCCAACCTGAGCGAAAAATACCGGGCGGTGCTGCTGGGATATCCCTCCGCGGTGGTGGGACCCGAAGAGGATCCCTATACAAAAAAACAGCAGATGGGCGCGGCGATTCTGCTGACGAAGGAAAACGGAGAGCCGGACGGCTTTGTGCTGGCCGTATTTGATGCCGGCGCCATGAATTCGGAACTGAAAAAAGAAAGTCTTGAATATACCGTCAGCACCTTTGCCGTGGCGAAGGGCTACAAGGCTGCAGTCATCGACAATGAGACGGGCGTTTTTCTCGCCCACACCGACGCAAAGAAGAAGGGACTTAAAGCAGAGGATTATCTGACGGCGGTTCCCTATGGCGAAGATTTTGAGGGCTTCACGGAATACGAAGGGACGAGTATGTATGTCTCTGGTGTTTCGAACGAAGGAAAGAACCTCCTGTTCATGGTCCCCAACCGCCAGGGCGATACATTGAGCCTGGGTACCCTGCTGATGATCGCGGCCCTGCTCCTCATCACAGGATTCCTGTACTGCCCCAAGGCCGCCAGGCTGTGCTCAAGGGCCATGAACGAAGCGATCAAAAACCAGGATCTTTCGGAGGAGGATATCAAGGCCGGAAGCGAACACCCTCTGGCGGTTTTTGCCTCAGGCTACGCCCTTTTCTTCACCGTGCTGGCAGGGATCGCCCTGCTGGCTGCCTATACCCTGATCTGGCCTGCCTTTACCTTTGTGTACGGCGGCCTGTGGTCGCGGGGAGTACATCTGTTTTCTCTGTGGGCCGCCCTGTTTTTCCTGTCTGCCACCCTATGCGCCAGTATCCTTGTCCGAACGGCTCTCCAGGGGGCGGAAAAGAGAACCCAGCTGCGCGCCAGGACAATGTTCAAGCTGGCTGACAGTTCGATTGCCTATGCCACGGGCATTCTGATCGCGGTGGGGATCCTGTACATGTTTGGTGTAAATACCAATGCGCTCCTGGCATCGGCCGGCATCGTTTCCATCGCTGTCGGCATGGGCTCCCAGAGCCTGGTCTCGGATATCGTCGCCGGATTGTTTCTCGCCATAGAGGACTCGATCCACATGGGGGATGTGGTGATGATCGACTCCTGGACGGGCCGTGTCACAGATATGGGCATCCGGACCATAGCGATCACGGATGAAAACCAGAATGTCAAGATCCTCAACAACAGCAATATCAGCGATGTCGTCAATATGAGCAGGAAAAAGACCGCCTGCCTTCTGGAGCTCACGCTGGACCGCCGCGTGCACATGGCTGAACTCGAGGAGATCCTCAGGAAGGCGGCGGAAGATGCGTCGGAGGAAATGCCGGAGCTCTGCGGAAGCCTCAAACTTGAGGGGATCCACAGCATCACCCGGGATGGCTGTACGGCCCGTCTCTCCTTTTCCTGCGCCGAGGCGGCGCGCACGTCCACCATGAAAAGACTTCAGACCTTCCTTGAGCAGGAGATAGAGAAGGAGATGGAAAAGATCTCCGGGGAGCCCTCCGGGAGCCCCGAAATCCGGGGATTCTAATCGTTGCTCCGAACCAGTAAACAGACTGTCTCGATCCCGCCCGAGACAATGAATTGATACACATATTTCTTGTCCGTACGCGGAAATGGGTTCAGGAACATATCCACGATTTATCGGTTCGCGAGGGACATGTCGACAAGCAACTTTTCACAAATTACTTTTTATATTCCTTCCACGCAATTTTAAAAAAATCAGCTCCAAACCTTGTTAACTTCAGATGCCTAGTGATGGATATCTCGACCCCAGAAGCCATAAGTGGAGATGAATGAGCTTTTATCTCCTCGAAACATAGCCCCAATGCAACCAACCTACGTACCGAGGGCGCTGAATATGCAAATTTGATTTCTGCACTGTATTTGGACCCATCCAGTTCATTTTTCATGTATTTTAATTCATAAGGTAGTAATTGATGTACTATTTCCGCATACATCTGCAGTCTTTCAAACTTTATGATCCCCCTTAAAAAAGCTAAATAGAATCTACCCAAAATTACTGCTTTTTCAGTATCACTATAATGAGAGAGAATATATAGCATATATTCTAAGGATTTATTATACTCCTTTTTATTCTTTTGAACTTTTTCAAGTATCTTTAATCTTTCCTCATCATTATCAACGCCATCAGCGGTGCTTTTAACAAAAGCGAGCAGTTTCATTATTTCAATATGTCTTTTCAATCCTGTTGAAAAATCATACATTTTAACTGCTGTTGAGAGTATGGGCACTTGTTTAAGAAAACCATCGTCCATCTTTGAATCTAATAATAATTCACCATAATCAACTATTATTTGTTTCGCTGGTTCGATACTTTTTAAAAAACCCTCCGCCAATCCATATTCATTATTTTCCATCTTAACTCCTTCTCTTTTTTAATAATTCATTACTTAGTGACTGCTCATAAAGGGTACTTTTAAAAATAACAGCCGCCACCCCGCTTCAGCTAAAACGCTAAATTGTATCTTCAATCACGATAAATTGGTCGTTGTATTCACCAAAAGCGCCATCTGCAAAATAGAGTATAAAAAATGGCGCACTTGTAGTGGTAGCTGTAGAAAACAGATTTGTGACAAACACTGACATTGCAATAGAAGAAAGCGTTGTTTCTTTCAGCTTAGTCATGATCAGACCTGCTCCGTTGCTGCCTTTTTCAAGACTGAAAAACCGTTCCACTTCAATCCGGTCCTTGTTGTCTTTGTATTCTGTTTTAGCGGCCTCTTTGTTTTTGGAAGTATCCTTTGACGGCCTTCCGAGTTTCGGTCCTGATATACGAATGCCATGGTCTTTGCAGAAATCGATATTCTTCCTGGTTCGGTATATCTGATCTACAAGTACCCTTGCAGGATAGTGCCCTGTGCGCTCTTTGTAACGTTCCAGAACATCTGTCAGGATCGTACTTTCATTGTAGGGGTCAAATGATATCTTTTCGAGCCGCGCATGGCCTTTTTCGTCGATGCTGACATCGTATTTTGCACCAAACTCAACCGGCGTCTTGACCTTTCCTCTCACAATAGGGCGGATATATGGCTGATGAATGCTTACGATCCTGTTTTCAACGCGGTGCGTTTTGTTGTCAAACATGTACTTCTGCTGTTCGTATAACTGCAGAATAACGAGGTAATTGTTGATGTATTTTTTGTCCAGCGCATAGCCTTCAGACATATAAGCCTCAAGATAGCCCAGATCCCGCCTGACATAGCCAAGCTGTTTGCGGATCACGCTCCGGATCTTTTTGGCAGAACGCTTTTTAGATTTTGCCAGCTCCAGATATTCTTTTCGGGCGATCCTACGGTATGTTCGAGGCTTTTTCCACGGAGCATATTGACTGTGGAAGAAATCGATCATCTCCTCCAGTTTTTCTCTGGCCTCATTTAGCAGAGAATAGTCCTGTGGATACCGTATGTTGGAAGGAGAGCAATTAGCATCAATGATAGCTGTTCCCATTACTTCCATAACAGTTCCGTCAGAAGCTGCATCGTTGCCGTTTTCGTTCGCAGAAGCTTCTGATTTCGGTGCCGCAGACTCCTGAAGATGCGCGCTCGTGGGTTCAGCCTTCTGGAGATAAATATCATTTATCCTCGAGATAAAATCGGCGTCAAGACGTTTCCTGATATTGACCAGCACTGTCGGTTTAAAGGGACACTCTGTGGCAAAACCGTCCATACCGATAAAAAACTGGAGATATGGATTTTCACCGATCTCTTTTACAAGCTGGCGGTCGGAAAGCCCTTTTCGCTTTTGGATGATATATGCACCAAGTGCCATGCGCAGAGGAATTGCAGGATGTCCTGTTTTTGAAGGAAACATCGCCGCATACGTAATCTCTGCTTCGTCCCAGGGGATCCTGTCAGCCAGTTTGATCCATTCATTATCCGGATTGAGCTGTGTGCCACAGGACTGGTTAAAATCAAACAGAGTAATCTGCCTGGCCTCATTTTTTGAAGATCTATACATGGTATTTTCTCCATAAGTGCAAGGATATCTCGAGTCATAAGCAAATAAGCCTGCATTTATTTTACCATATATAGGCGATTTATTCAGTATTTATATGTTAAACTAGTTAATGAGCATTCACTACTTAGGATTATCGTTAAGATGACGTGTTCTTGCCCACATTTGCACAAATGGATCCAAGAACATATCAATAATTTCCTAATCATTTCATACTAATAAAATGAGTCAGCTTCTTCGTCTCTCCCATTTCTTCAGATGGCATAGAACTCATTAAGCCATTCAAATTCATAAATGAAGCTGATACTTGACTTTTCTAAGCTGGTCTCCCTTCTCTATGATAACCAATTTACAACCCCTTCTTACTTCGCTCCTACTCAAAGCTTTAGGCAATCAAAGCTCGGCTTCGAACATGCCATACGGAGTAAACATTTGTTTTTCTGAGATGGGACGATCTTCTCAGAATAAAGTTTCCATGTCTTTTTAATATGAACCCCACTATTGTTCATCATTTGAATCTGAATGAGTTCTCTCTATACAATGAATCAATTATACTTGTCGTGACTAGTTACGAATATTAATTCTTGATGCTCTGACCGTAGGCCTAAAAACTCTATCTGAGCCAAACGGCCATTTTTCACCTATCTTTGATAATTCGTATTGCAAATAAGGAATCCAGTAGTCTGTATTTTCTGTTTTCGGTCCAAGAATGATTTTCTCCGGATATATCTGAAATGGTGGATAAATAAGGAGCTTTGGTGGTTCTGTTTCAGTTTTGTGTATCTCCGGTCCCGCATTAATATCACGCGTTAGAATTAACCTGCTTTCTCTCTCTAAGGAATAAGAAATATCTTTAAATAAGAACATCAGCTTTTCCAAAATGCAGACAAGGCAATTATTTATTATGTTCCTATCTGACTCATTTTCACCTTCTGATTCCAATGTATTTTTTATCTCAGTGAGCAAATCTTTTAATTCTATAAATTGATTCCCTAATTTCTTATTCTCCTCTCCATCAACTACTATTTTGTCCCCATCAAAATAGGCTATATGATAAAGCCTATAATCATCACTTTCATTGATAGATGTCTTTACAAGAGAGTCATATTCACTATTAACAACCACATCAAAAGTCTCGGGCGCGATAATAATACAACAGCCATTACAATCACTTCCATTAGACCTATCACTTGCATAAGTTGTCCACATATTAAGTTGGTCAATTAACCCTGTAAACGATTTTAAAAACACATATTTTTGATCATAAAGTTCATCCCGCATATTCTCTGGAGTTTTTAATAGATAATCCTGCAATTTTTGCAAAAGAATTAGCCCCTCTTCGGGATCATTCATATACCTTGCGTGCATCATGGTAAGGCAATTCGTGTCAACACCATTTTTTTGAGGTTGCGGTTTAAATATATATTGTAAATCACTAAGTTTTGCGTAATAAGCTATTTTTTTTAAATTTTCATTATTTTTTTCGCTAGTATCACCTGAACTATCTCCATTACCAATCACATCGCCAAATTCCTTTAGCGCTTCTTTCGTAAGTGAATCAAGTTGCAAATCGTAATCGCGTTGTATATAAACATTCCACCTTAGATTTTCAAGCATTCTGTTCTTCAAATAATATATTTTCAATAATACATATTTTAATTCCTTGGTCTTATCCGATAGAGAACTGCATTCAGATAATATATAAAATAAATCTCTTCCTTGAGTTAATTCTGATTTCGCAAGGGAACCTGTATAAGTAGACAGTTCATTATAAGATTCAATGAAGTCATCACATAATTTATCATAATCCTCATTGTTTATTTTATCGAATGATCCCTTATATTCTGTAATCAATGAACGCCTGGCGCATACTACGTCATAAATCTTTCTTGAGTTATTTAAGGGGTTATTTAAGGAGTTCTCAAGATACTTCTGATACTTACTTATTGCTTCATCTTCACGTCCTTCCATAGCACATAGCGTTCCATATGAGCATTGATAAACGGATGATTTCTCGTCATAAATAGTCGCCATATTAATATAATATTCAGCTAAACAATATAGTTTGTCCTTCTTCCAGGATGTTCTAAGCAAATCATGCATAGTAGCGCAAACATATGAAAAATTACCATACATGACAGCTACTTCATTTTTATTATCGTTTCTCCATGACTCCTCTTCATTACTCTGGAGCATCTTATGGAGTTCTGGTAAGATGTCACTTATCTGTTTTTGCAAATAGCCAATCGCACTTTTATTAATCCAAGAAAGATACGTATCGTAAGCAAATTGGTATTGATTGCTATTAATAAGACATAATCCCAAAGTATTGAACGCATCTTGTCTTTCTTTTGGAGAAGAAATGTTTAATGCTTTTAAAGAAAACCGAATACCATTTTTATAGTCATCTCGATTATAACAATAATTTGCGCATTCCGTAGCTAATTCTAAAGCCACATGGCAAAAAATAGATCCTTTTTTTATATGTACATTGTCTTCAACTATTAACCGAACGAATACACATAGCTGAATCGACAAGAATAGGTAATTTCTATTCTCCCTGGTAACATCATCCATACGCATGAATTCCCAACATATTCCATTTAGATATTTAGAAATATTCGGCTTTTCTGAATCCAAGCAATTTCCCTGTGATCTATTATTGATATAAAGTTCTGTTGAACGTAAAAAAAAGAATAAAGTAGGATCATACACCTCAACTATATCAATAATTTTTGAACTACCTGGATTTTCAATATATTTATATAATTGTTCAATATTAACTAAAAGCTTGTAATACTTAGAAAATGATCTTTCATAACGTAAAGATTGAAGAACGCCTTCCGGCTCATTATTTTTCTTTTCCGATTTCACATGTTCCCTAAAAAAAGCTGCTAATCTATTTTTATAAGTTACTAATCCATTATTTTCAGAATCTGATTTCTGTACCAGTTCATCTATATTAAATAAATGGGGCACTCTCCATTTTTCTAATCTGCTGGGATCGCATATAAATTTATATAACAATTCTTTCCCACTATCATACGTCTTTGTTATTTCATTAGAGGGTACACTTTCCTTACTTAAACGTTCTTTTTCTAACCGACGTTGATAACTAAGTCCTGTTAAAAATTCCTCAAAATCAATTCCAAATGCAGCTTTAAACTTGTCTTCAAACATAGTAAAAATCCTCCTCCTCGTATTCTAAAAAACATTCCTCTTTTTTGTAACAAGCTCAACTAATAATACTTCAGATCTGAAACTTTACATGCTCATGAATGGTGGGCTGTACTTTATCTGTTCTGCATCAGCCCCATAGGCCTTAAGCGTATTGTCATTTTTTCAGAATGCCAACCAACAATATTGGTGGCCTGCAAAATGTTATTGACAATATTCCTCCTCTTTGACATCCTGTTATCAGAATATTTTTACAGTTGGCCAATATTTTTAGTTGGTCAACGCATCGTCTTCATGAAAGGAGTATTCTTATGGAAGACAACCGTATTATCAGGAAGGAAATCAACCTTCCGATTGCAAAAAAGCTCGAGTCCCTGATGAACGAGAAGAAAATTAGTAACAAAGATTTGGCAAAGCTGATCGGGATGTCGGAGCAGACTGTAACCCGTATCAAAAGAGGAGAGGCCGATATCACGGTATCGCTCGTCGAGATTCTTGCAAGGGCCCTCGGCGTATCGCGCGACGCTATCCTTAACACCGGCGCTACTCCTCCCACCTATGAAGTACCCAAAAATGGCGCTTCCGAAAATAATTATAGCATTTTCGAGGGTCTTAGCAAAGTCGCAGAGACGTACCGTAATATTACAGCTGAGACATTGTTACTGATATGAAGTGACCTTTTGTCAAGTGTAAATTTTCAGCGCAACACCTGGCAGGGCACCTCTTGCTTTTAAAGATATGACGGCATCTTGAAAGAGCCTTGTTTATTCAGTCCCCGGCAGTTTACCAAACTGATATACGTGGATTGGTTACACACAGGCAAATGGTCCGCCGAGAGTCCTGCTATCT
>DGUF01000287.1:0-2422 GCA_002394525.1 Lachnospiraceae bacterium UBA4317
TGTTTCCGGGCCCAGCCCCTGCGCGGGATTAAAAAACGAAAGCCGCATCCGGATCCAGCCCCTGCGCGGGATAAAAAAGAAAGCTGTTTCCGGGCCCGGTCCCTGCACGAGATTTAGAAAAGATAAATGACGAGAGATAAAGATGAGTGAAAAAGAGCGGAAGCAATATGAAAAACTGGTCTTGACGCCGGTCGGAACCCTGATCCCCTCTCTGGCCGTGCCCACGGTCATCAGCATGATGGTCACCATGATCTACAACCTGGTCGATGCCTTTTTCGTCGGGAGGCTGGGGACCAGCGCCAGCGCGGCGATCGGGATCGTCCTGGGGGTCCAGTCCATTATCCAGGCCTTCGGCTTTATGCTGGGGCACGGCGCGGGGAGTCTGATCAGCATCCGCCTGGGAAGAGGAGACCGGGAGGCGGCGGACCGGCTGCTGGCCACCTCCTTTTTCACGGCCATGGCCTTCAGCATCCTGCTCTCCGCCGTCTGCATGGCTTTCCTGACGCCCCTTATGCGGCTGATGGGGAGCACGGACACGATCCTTCCCTTTTCCAGAAACTACGCCACCTATATTCTGATCTCCGGACCGGCCCTTATGTGCAGCTGCGTGCTCAACAATGTCATGCGATACGAGGGCAAGGCGGTCCTGGCCATGGCCGGCCTGGTCGCCGGCGGCGTCCTCAACATGATCGGAGACCCCATCCTCATGTTCGGCCTGGGCCTGGGCATCGACGGAGCCGGCCTGTCCACGGCCATCTCCCAATTCATCAGCTTCGGGATCCTGCTCTATATGTTCCTGAGCAAAAGGACCATTACCCGGATCCGGATCAGCAGCTTTACCCGGGATTTCCATGAGTTCTGTCTCATCCTCAAGGTCGGATTTCCCAGCCTGATCCGGCAGATGCTCAGCAGCATCTCGACCATGACCCTCAACAACTGCGCCATGCCCTACGGGGATGCCGCCATCGCGGCCATGGCCATCGTAGGCCGGATCACCATGTTTATCGGGTCCGCCATGATCGGCATCGGCCAGGGCTTCCAGCCTGTCTGCGCCTACAATTACGGCGCGGAAAAATACGGCCGCGTCCGGGAGGCCTTCTTTTTCACCTTCAAAATGGGCCTGCTGATCCTGGGCGTTTTCGGCGTCCTCGGCATGATCGCCCCCGGCCCGGTGGTCCGCATTTTCCGGGACGACCCCCTGGTCGTGGAGATCGGCGCCCTGGCCCTGCGCTTTCAGTGCGTCGCGGTCTTTTTCCAGCCCTTCAGCGTGACCTCCAACATGATGTTCCAGGCCGTCGGCCGCAGCCGCGAGGCCTCCTTTCTGGCGACCCTGCGAAGCGGCCTCTGCTACATCCCGCTCCTGATCATCCTGCCCATGTTTATCGGCCTTCGGGGGATCCAGAGCGCCCAGATGTGGTCCGACCTGCTCACCATGCTGATCTGTATCCCCTTCGTTGTCCGCTTCCTCCGCGTTTTGCCCGCAAAGGACCGGGAGACCGAAGTCGACCGAAGATACAGGCGGGGGTGAGCCGGCGAGTCAGTAGTGAGTCAGTGGGGACGTAACAGTTTGACTCACTTTCATCTCACCGGATCCAGAGATTCAGATCCACACGCCCTTCGATGCCCGGGACGCTTCCCTCGTTGGTGTACTGCCACCAGGTGAAGTGGTAGGGGGTCTGGGGCTTTTTTTCATAGTCCGCGTACCAGATCTCATTGCGGTTCATGGTTTCTGCGTCAAAATAATGGTGTTCCCAGGGGAGGTTGGAGTAGATGTCCGTTTTCAGGTCCGGTCCAGCCTCCTTTGCTATTTCCTCCTGAAAGGCGGCGGTATTGAGGACGACCTGGTCCCGGGAAATCTCGTTGGCCCGGCCCCAGTCATCTTTGATGAGCTCCGGGTCATACATGAGGGGCAGGTCGGTCTCCATGCCAGAGGACTGGATCACGCGCAGGGCCAGCCGGGCCTCTTCCCGGGCCTCCTCCTCGCTGAGGGCTTGGGAAAAAACATAGGTCCCGACCTTGAGGCCGGCGGCTTTTGCCCGCTGCAGGTTGTCAACGGCGGCCCGGTCCTCGTAGAGGATGCCGTCTGCCCCGTATCCCCGGTAGCCGACACGGATGAAGGCGAAGCTGTATCCCGCCTCCGCAACCGCCTCCCAGTCGATATAGCCCTGGTGCTCGGAGACATCGAGGCCGCGCAGGACCTCATAGCGGTCGTCCGCATAGGTCATCCGGCCGTCTTCTTCTATAAAAAGGTCCGGGTCGTAGGCGCAGCTGTCGACCGAGGGGTCTACCTCCATGGTGTGCCACTCCTGCCAGGCATCGATATATTTGAGAAGGCGGGGACCGGAGTCGTCGGGGCTGGCAGCGGCGGCAGTGGTCGCGGGCGCCGCCGTTTCGGCGGCGGAGGCAGTCCCTCCGGCTGCTG
>DGUF01000287.1:2528-8974 GCA_002394525.1 Lachnospiraceae bacterium UBA4317
GTGGAGGCTATGCCGGAGGCAGTCTCTCGGGCAGTAGTCTCTTCGGCAGTGGCTGCAGCAGTGGCAGCGGTCTCTTCGGCTTTGGCGGCAGCGGCTGTTTTGCCGCCGGCAGTCTCTCCGGTTGTGGCAGCAGCGGCTGTTTTGCCGGCAGCGGTCTCTTCGGTTTTGGCGGCAGCAGCTGTCATTGAGGCCGGACCGGCATCGGAGGAGGCTGCGGCCGCGGAGGATTTCTGAGCGGGGGAGGACCCGGCGGACAGACCAGTACAGCCTGTCAGGCAGAGGAGGAGAAAGAGCATCGCCGCAGGGAAGAAGGGGCAAAACTGTCGATGGGAGGAGAATGAATTCATAATACAAATCCTTTCTGATTCTGAACAGGCAGGCGCTGAACGGCTTTCCGTTTTTTCTATCTTAACATGGGAGCCGGCGGGTGGGAAATCAGAAGGAAAAATGAGCCTTGCTGTTTTGTCCACGGTGATTCATGGGATCCGGCAGGACGCAGGAGAGCGGCCGGGGGCGTGGACAGCAGGCCGGGTTATAGTATACGCTCACCTGAAACCCGAGTTGAACAGCGTTCAAGCGTCAAAGTGTAAGCGTATGGAATTGTTACATGTTCACGCCCGTCGAGAAGGCGAAAGCCACATGTTTCAGGAAGGCCAAGCGACAGAGGTGCTATAAAATAGAAAGGTCACGCATAATTCCGGAAGGCCAAGCGACGGAAGAGGCAAAAAAGAGAAAGGTCACGCATATTTCCGAAAGGCCAAGCGACGGAGGAGGCAAAAAAGAGAAAGGTCACGCATATTTTCGAAAGGCGAAGCGACAGAGGAAGCAAAAAAGAGAAAGGTCACGCATAATTCCGGAAGGCCAGGCGACAGAGGGAGCAAAAAATAGAAAGGTCACGCATGTGCCGGAGATGGCAGCCGCGCGCCGTTTAACTCGGGTTTTGCCCGAAGAAAACAATGCTTCGCATTGTCCAAAGCTTCGAATTGTCGCGCAAAACACCACGAATTTTACTTGAATTTTCAGGTGGGCCTGGATTAGCACGTGACAGGCATGGATCAAAGAAAAGGAACGCTTGTTCTATGCACGGCCTCGTGGTATACTGAAAGGACTGTGTTAAGCGGCCAGAAGCGGCCAGAGAGCGGCCAGAGTTAAGCGGCCAGTGCATCTGCGGAGTGCATCTGCGGGCGCGGCAGCCGGAGAGGGGAGAGAGATGAAGCTGATCCATTGTGCGGACCTGCATCTGGATTCGGGGATGCGGACCCATCTGAGCAGGGAGCGGGCCAGGAGCCGGCGGGACGAGCTGCTCAGGAATTTCAGCCGCCTGGCGGAGTATGCCGCGGATCATGGCGTAAAAGCTGTTCTGATCGCGGGGGATCTCTTTGAGCGGGACGTGGTATCGGAACTGGCGGGAAATACGGTGATGGAGGTGGTCCGGGCTCATCCGGACATTCATTTTTATTATCTGAGGGGGAATCATGACCGGGCCGATGTTCTGGGCCGCGGAAGCGCGGTTCCGGGATCGCCGGCCGGAAGTCTCCCCGGCAATCTGTTTCTCTTCGGGCCGCGATGGAGGACCTATACGGAAGGGGAACACGGGGGGATCGCGATCGCCGGAGTTGAGCTGACCGGGGAAAATAATGCGGCGGCCCACGCCTCCCTGCGGCTGGATCCGGCCTGCTTCAATATCGTCATGCTGCACGGGGACCTGGAATACAGCAGGCCTGAGGCCGCCGGTGCGGGAAGGCCCGGGGAAGGCGCCCGGCGGACCGGCTATGCGGAGAGGATCAGCCTGCAGGCCCTGCGGGGCAGGGGGATCGATTATCTGGCCCTGGGCCATATCCACAGCGCAAAGACGGGGCGGCTGGACGAGCGGGGCATATACTGCTATCCGGGCTGTCTGGAGGGCCGGGGCTTTGATGAGTGCGGCCGGCACGGCTTTTATCTGCTGGAGGTCGATGAAAGACGGCGGCTCAGGGACCACCGCTTTGTCCCTTTTGCAAAAAGGACCCTGTACTCGGTGGAGGCGGATGTAACCGGCTGTCAGTCGACGGCACAGATGGAGGCCGTGGTCCGGGACCGGATCCGGGAGAGCGGATGCGGCGCCGGAGACATGGTGGACCTGGTCCTGCGCGGAGAGCTGGATGTAGACTGTGAAAAGGACACCGGATACCTGGAGACCAGCCTGGCCGGGGACTATTTTTTTGCCAGGGTCAGTGACAGGACCCTGCTCAGGATCGACCTGGAGGACTATCTGTATGACGAGTCCCTCCGGGGGGAGTTTGTCCGGCAGGTGATGGCGGACGGGACGATCCCGCAGGAGGAGAAAAATCAGGTGATCCGCCGCGGCTTTGCGGCCATGGACGGGGGAGACCTGCTATGAGGAGGGGATAGGTCATTGAGGGCGAGTCAGTGGGGACGTAACAGATTGACTCGTTTTGCCTCTGACAAAATGAGTCAATCTGTTACGTCCCCACTGACTCACCCGCTGACTCACCCACTGACTCACCCGCTGATTCACTGACTTGCGCTGATTCGCCGCCGGAGGGCTTATCTGATGAGACTGATCGAATGTTATATTGAAAATTTCGGCCGCATCCGGGCCCTGGACCATCGCTTCGAAGAGGGAGTCAATGTGATCTGCCGGGAAAACGGCTGGGGCAAGACCACCTTCGCGGCTTTCCTCCTGGCGATGCTCTACGGCTTTCCCTCCACCCGCCGGAAAAAGGTGGAGGACAACGACAGAGACCGCTTCAGGCCCTGGCAGGGCGGGATCTACGGCGGGCGTCTCAGCTTTGAGGCCGGAGGGAAGATCTATGAGATCACCCGCAGCTTCGGGAAACGGGAGTCCGAGGACGAATTTGAACTGCGGGACCTGGAGACCAACCTTGTGAGCCATGATTTTTCGCAGAAGACCGGGGAGGACCTCTTCCATCTGGACCGGGAGTCCTTTGCCAGGACGGTCTTTACAGGGCAGCAGGACTGCGCCTGTTCGATGACGGACAAGATCACCGCCCTGATCGCGGGCCTGACGGACCAGGCGGGCGACATGGGGAGCTATGAGGCCGCCATGAAACGGCTGGCGGAGGCCGCCAACCGCCTGACCCCCTCGCGGGCCTCCGGGAGCCTGTCCCGGCGGGCGCAGGAGATCCGGACTCTGGAGCGGGAGGCCGCGGGAAGAGAAGAGCTGACCGCGAGAATCCTGGCATGCAGCCGGAAGGAGGAGACCGCCGCCGCCCGGGAACGGCGCCTGCAGAGGGAAGTGGAGGAACTGGAGGCCGGCGCCGCCTCCGCGAGAGCCCGGGAGGAGGAGCAGGAGCGGTCGAGGGACCGGGAGAGGGCCTGGGAGGGCGCGCGCAGGGTCCGCCGTCAGCTCCTTGCCTCGAGGGACTTGAGGCAGGGAGAGTTGGAGACGGCCTCCGCCTTCTTTCCGGGGCGGACCCCCTCCTGCGGGGAGGTCGACCGGTACCTGAAAACATGCCGGGAACTGGACCGGATGGAGGCGAAAATCCAGGCCGGAGCCCTCACGGAAGAGGAGCAGATCCGGCTGAATATGCTGGAGGAGACCATCGGGGCCCGCGGGAAAGCCGGCCGTTCGAAAACCGGCGGCGCGCCTGATGGCGCCGCGGGGACCAAAGGCCCGGTATGCATTCTGGCCGGAATCGTCCTTTTCGCAGACGGCCTGGCGGGCTTTTTCCCGGCCCGCTCAGTCCTTTTTGCGTGCCTTTCTGCCGCGGGTCTGGCAGTGGCAGCCGGCGGAGCCATCCTGCTGAGCCGGGAAAAACGGGAACGGCTTCGGGAAAGTGCGAAAAAAGCCCGGAGAGAAAGCGGGACAGGAAAAAACAGTCCGGCCCCCGGGAATCTGACAGCCTCGGGACGAGGACAGGCAGAAGCAGAAGCGGGAGGCCGGACAGGGGAATATGAATATCTCCTGCAAAAGGAGGCCCGCCTGGAGGCCCTTTATGCGGAGTGGTCACAGACGAGGAGGCCGGTGATCCGCTTCCTCAGGGAACTTGGCTTTGCGCCGCAGGAGGACCTGGCCGACCAGCTGCAGACGATCCGGGCCGCCGCGGATGCCTGTGAGGATGCCGGAAAGCTCCTGCGGGCTGCGGAACGGGATCTGATCGCCTGCGAACGGGAAATGCAGAGACTGGGCATAAGCCTGGAATCTGCGGACGAAGCAGAAATGCATCGGGCGGACGCAGGCTTAGAACCCGCGAATAAAACGGGAGAACAGAGGACCGGCCCTGACCCTGCAGGGAAAATACAGCGGATGGCTGCCGGCTTTGATTCCGCCGAAAAAACGGAAACATATCGAACAGGTTCCGGCTCTGATCCCGCCGGGGCAAAGGGCACCGGAGAGAATTCCCGGCCGGCACCGGAAGGCAGCGGGGCATCCCTGGCCCGGCTGGCGGAGGCCAAAAGTGAAGAACTGGACAGGTGCAGGGAATTCAGAAGGAGCCTTATGGAGGAACTGGAGGAGATTCGGGCTGAACTGGAGGACCGGGAGAAGGCATGGAGCCGGCTTGAGCTGCTCAAGGAAGAGCAGGCCGCCGACCAGACCCGCTTCCGTCAGATCCAGGCGGCCGCAGAAAACCTGCGCAGGGCCAGGGAGGCCCTGACGGCCAGGTACAGGGATCCGCTCACCGATCATTTTCACAGATACTGGGAGACGATCACCGGATATTCCGCCGCGGGCACCAGCGTCGACGCGGATGCGGGGGTCACGGTGGAGGAACGGGGAAAGCAGAGGGATTCGGCCCTGCTCAGCAGAGGCTACAGGGACCTGGCGGGCATCTGCCTGCGGGCGGCCCTGGCCGATGCCATGTATCCCGCGGACCGCAGCGAGCGTCCGCCCCTGATCCTGGACGACCCCTTCAGCAATCTGGACGACGAAAAAATGGAAGGCGCCCTGCATTTTCTCGAGGAGATGGGGAAAACCTGCCAGGTCATCTATTTCACCTGCAGCAGGGCCCGCTGCTGATAAATGGAATATCAGATGAAAAACTGCTGATGAATGGAATGCCAGACGAATAACTGCTGGTAAATGGAACGTCAGGCAAATGCTGTTGACGAATGAAATATCAGGCAAAACAAAAAAGAGGGAAACGGCACCGATGACGGAACCGTTTCCCTTTTCAGATCTTACTTAATTCAAATCCTTAAAAAATCTCAAATTCTTAAGGAAGCAGCCTGTATTGTCCCGGATGACCGGAACCATACTGCCCGAAGAAGATTACTGGATCTGGATATAACCTACGTGCTCGACGCCTTCGCCGGAGAGATAGTAGGAAACCTTGTACCAGTAGTTGTCAAGACGCTCGACGATGTTGAGGTAATCGCCGGGATTTGCGTAGTACATGACGTTGGCGGGATTCTCCTCAGGTGTGGAGTAGATGTTTCCGCCGAAACGAACGGTGTAGGTGGTGCCGGGATCAACGATCAGATCCTCAGCGGCAGCGGCAGCAGCGGTCTCGCCCTCAGCGGCGACAGCGGCCTCTTCCTCATCATCCACATACTCAGCGGGCTCTTCAGCGGCAACAGCCTCAGTGGCAGCCTCAGCCGCGACCTCTGCGCCGGTAGCAGCGACAGCGGCAGCTTCCTCTGCAGCGGGAGCTGCGGTGACGGCCTCAACGGGAGCCTCGGTCACATCCTCGAGAGCATCCGTCTCTTCAACAGCCTCTTCGACAACTGCAGCATCGCCGGTGTCTGCAGCTGCGGCAGCATCGCCGCCGGCACTCTTGCCGCAGCCGGCAAGGACGGTCACTGCGAGAGCGGAAACCAACAGATATGCAACAAGTCTTCTTTTCATAAACATAACCTCCAGAATCAGAATTTCGTGAAACTCCTGAAAGCGGCGGCCGTCCCTCCTCCGGTCCGGATCGTCCGGCAGCACCGGCAGCCTGGAAGGATCTGAAACAGTCGTCCGCGATCAACACAACTATTGTACCATTGTTGCAATAATAATGTGTGTTTTTTTCATATTATTTATATCGAATTCGGAAGAAGAATGCAAGAGTTAACGTAACACCCCTTTGTCGCGAGTGTAAACAGAAGGCTGGGTCCACCGATAACAAAGCTTTGCATTGTTTAAAGCTTTGCATTGTTTAAAGCTTTGCATTGTTTAAAGCTTCGCATTGTTTAAAGTTCCGCATTGTTAAAGCTTCGCATTGTTCAAAGCTCCGCATTGTTCAAAGCTCCGCATTGTTTAAGGCTTTGCATTATTGCGAAAAACGTCTTGAGCTTTCTGGCGGGGCAGAACTGTAACGAACTACCATAAAGTGGCTGGCCGCGAGAAAAAAGCTGTTGACAAAACCGGAGCGCCTTGTTATATTAATTTATGCCCTTTGAAAACAGGAGGGGCAAAACAATAGAAGATATCAGAATTTAGCTTAAAGATCGTTTAACAGAAGTTCAGACAAACTTGGAGAAATACTCAAGAGGCTGAA
>DGUF01000287.1:9089-9209 GCA_002394525.1 Lachnospiraceae bacterium UBA4317
TCAAAAAGATGAAATGAACCGACTGCGACTATCCGAATGGTTCGTTTCATTTTTTTGTCCCTTAAAACTTTGATCCGGCGGGCCTGATAAAAACTTTTAAAAAAATTAAAAAAGTTGTTG
>DGUF01000031.1 GCA_002394525.1 Lachnospiraceae bacterium UBA4317
CTTATCAGCTGCAGCTTCCGTCTTCACGTCAGCCTTCTTCTCTGCAGTGGTTTTTTCTGTGCCGGCCTTTTCTTTAGAAGCTTTTTCTTTGGAGGTCTTTTCTTTGGAGGTCTTTTCGGCAGAGGTTTCTTTCGCTGACGCCTTCTCCTCTGTCTTCTTTTTCAGATTTCTCTTAATCCCGCCGGGCGGCGACAGGACGATGTTCTCGCCGTCATAGTCGAAGCCGGTCATGGAGATGACACCGCTCCTGTCCTTGAGGCCGGTGGCCATCTGGTGGATCTTGTACATCTTCCCGTCATAACCGGTCTTGCCCAGCTTTACCAGGACCTGGCCGAAGGAGGCAGTGAGGTTGTTCCTTTTATCGACATCGATGCTGTCCGCATGGATGCCGTAGCGGTCCATCGCCCGCAGCAGGTCCAGGACCAGGGCCTTCCCCGTCTGGTTGTCGGCCTCCACTGCGCTGCCGGTCACCGGAGCCTTGAGATCAAGGCCGTTGACCACTGTGGTATTCTCCACGCTCCTGCCGGAGATGGTCTGAACGACTCCCTCCTTGGAGAAGTAGACCTTGTCATCCTCCCGGATCACGCAGGCATTCAGGGGCTTTTCTTTGATATTGACCCGAACAGTCGATGGAGAGACGATGTCTATATCAATCTGGTCAACGAAAGGAATATCGGTGACTGTCCTGTGATGGAATTTCAGGGCCATGACGAAGGTGTTTTCTCCCAGCCTGCCCCTGGTGATAAAGGACTCGATCTGCTTCTGGCTGTATTTGGTGTTCCCGTAGATGACCGCTTTTTCAAAGTTGAAGGTCATCAGGATCACTGCCGCCGCCATTGTGATGGCTGCCACAAAGGCAACTATGATCCCCCGCAGAGTGATCAGGCTCCGCAGGCGGCCCAGGGAAGGCAGGGTCAGTATGGGCTCCGCGTCTGTGATCCTGTAGCCTTTTACGATCTCATTCGCGGCGGTATATCTGTATTTTGCACGGCCCCCTGTCCTGCCTGCGCCCACAGCGCCCACAGGCACGGCGGCTGTTTTTACGACCCCGGCGGAAGCGTAAGAGCCCATGTAGGCTCCTGCGGTCCGGCGGCCCCGGCCCATCGCCGCGTTTTTCGTGCCAGCTGCTGCTCCCCGGACTGCAGATACGGATCCTGCCTCCGGAACCGGTTCCGCCTCCTTATGGAAGCCGGGCAGGCGCAGCCCTCCAAAGATTCTGGAATGCATGCTTCCATACATCCCCCGCGACCTGGTTTCTGCTATGATATTTTGTCCGGATGCTGATTTTTTCATAACACTACCTCTGCTGCCCTGGTCTGTCCGTATCTGAACCGGTCTGCCGAAGGAGACCGGTCGAAGTTCTTATTCATCCGCTCTCTTCTGCCAGTTCCCTCTCGGCGGCAATTCTGTTGTTTTCTCTCGCGACGCTCAGCACCATCCCGATTTCCGCCAGAAGGAAAAAGAGGGAGGAGCCTCCGTAGCTGAAAAAGGGAAGGGTGACGCCTGTGTTGGGGATCGTATTGGTCACGACCGCGATATTGAGGATCACCTGGACTGCGATATGGGTCACGACGCCCGTGACGATCAGGGCCCCGTAGAGGTCCTGGGCATTGCCCGCAACCAGGATAAATCTCCAGATCAGGAGAACAAACATCAGGATGATGCTGAGGGCTCCAAAGAGTCCCAGCTCCTCACAGATGATCGAAAAGATCATATCATTCTGGGCTTCCGGCACGACCAGCTTCTGCATGCTCTGGCCCAGTCCCTTGCCGAAGATCCCTCCCGAGCCGATGGCGTACAGGGCCTGCAGGGTCTGAAAGCCGGTGTCCCCCGCGTAGGACTGGGGATCCAGCCACACCAGAAAGCGGACGCCTCGAAAACCCATATCGGTCTTATCCGCGATGCGGGTGATATAGACCAGAAAACCCGCGCAGGCACCGACTGCCGCTATGGCGATCGCAACAAAGCGCTTGTAGCCCGGACAGGCGACAAAGAGCATCCCGAAGGCGATGGCGAGTATGACCAGGGCCGCACTCAGGTTATTGGTCAGCTTGTAGAGCATGACAGCGATGATGGCGGAAGGGATCATGGGCAGAAGGAAGCCCCACAATTTCAGGAGTCTCCTGCGGCCGACCATCTCAATGATCCAGGCCGTGCTGATGATGATGGCCACCTTGGCCGCCTCGGAGGGCTGCAGGGATACGAAACCGAAATCCAGCCACCGCTTTGCGCCGTTGATCTCCCGCCCGTACCTGTTGGCCAGGACGATCAGGGCAGCGGCTGCCCCGAAGGCCGGTATGACCAGAAACCTCCACCACCTGTAGGGGATAATGGAAACGAAGGCCATGAGGCCCAGGCCAGCCAGGGTGAAGAGCAGCTGCCTCCTGAGAAAGAAGGCGGAGTCGCCATTGTACTCGACGATCCCTATATAGGAGCTGGTCGAGTAGAGCAGGACCAGTCCGAATGCCAGCAGAAACAGGACGATAAAGATCAGGCTGTAGTCCGGGACAAAGGCCGGTCTCTTTTCGGGCTCTTTTACCGGAAGTTCCTTTTTCGTCCTCTTCTCGGGTTTTCTCCAGGCAGGAAGTCTGCCCGCTTTTGTATGGTCTGCCATTGATTAAAAAAACTCCTCATTGAAACGGCCGGATTCCTCAGGCCAGGCCGCGCACATATTCCTTGAACATATCGCCCCTGACCTCATAGTTGGGGAACATGCCCCAGCTGGCGCAGGCCGGGGACAGGAGCACGCTGTCGCCGCTTTCGGCCAGGTCCGTGCAGGTCTTCAGACACTCCTCGAAGCTGTCACAGAACACAATTTCTTCGAAGCCGTGGCTGCGGGCACAGTCCGCGATCGCCTCGCGGGTCTGGCCGATCAGGACCAGCTTTTTGACCTTGCCGTCAAAGGCCTCGATCCATTCATCGTAGCTGTTCTTTTTGTCGTAGCCGCCGCCGATCAGGATCGTCGGGCCCGACATGGCCCGGATCCCCTGGATGGCCGCGTCGGGATTGGTGGCCTTGGAATCATTGTAGTAACGTACCCCGTTCTTTTCGGCCACAAATTCGATCCTGTGGGGGACGGGCGGGAAGCTCCGGACGACAGACAGGATCAGGTCCATGGGGACCCCCGCCGCCTCAGTCATGGCGATCGCCGCCATCACATTCTCCGCATTGCAGACGCCGACCAGGTTCATCTCGTGCACATCGAGCAGGACCTCGGGCTCTTCGTGGCGGCGGGACCTGCAGATCCTGTCGCCGTCCAGATAGAAGCCCTCGCGGAGCCTGGTCTTCGAGGAGAACCAGACCACCCTCGCCGGGCAGAGGTGGTCCCCGAAGGGCCTGAGCCAGGGATCCTCATAGTTGAGGACGCAGGTCTCCTCTTTTGCCTGGTTTTTCGCGATCCTCTCCTTGATCGCGGCATAGTTTTCCATGCTGTAATGGCGGTTCAGGTGGTCGGGCGTGATATTGAGGATCGCGCTCACGGCCGGCCGGAAACTGTCCGCCGCCTCCAGCTGGAAGGAACTGATCTCGCCGACCGTGACGGTGTCGGGACCGGTCTCCAGGGACGCGGCCGCGTAGGAACTGCCGATGTTTCCGACGACCAGAGCCCGGCTGACATAGGGGCCGGCAGAGCCTTTATTCCCCTTGCCGCATTCCTGCGCATAAGCTTTCATGATCTCGCCGACCAGGGTCGTGGTCGTGGTCTTCCCGTTGGTCCCGGTGATCGCCAGGACCCTGCCCCTGTCGTTCCTGTATCCGAGCTCGATCTCGGAGATGACGGGGATCTCCGCCTCCAGGAGCTTCAGCAGCAGAGGGGAGTCCAGCGGGACTGCGGGACTGGGGACGACCAGGTCAAAGCCCGGCTCTCCCTGACTCCTGCGCAGTGCCGCCTCGCCGTCCGGCAGGTCCCCGATCAGGACTTTGACCCTGCCTGCCTCCGCCCCGGTCAGGCCTTCCGTGACCTTGTCCAGGACCTGCTGATAGTCCGCCTTCTGATTCTGCTCCAGGACCAGGACCTCCGCGCCCAGGGCAGCCAGCATGCGCGCCGCGCCGGCCCCGCTCAGGCCCGTTCCGATCACCAGAACTCTTTTTCCTTTATAATCCATAGCTTTGGTCATAACCTCCTGATAAAAACAGATTCAGCCGCTCCTTTTCATGGCACCGGCACCAAACTGGGCTGCAATGACAGGTCCTGCGGCAGCGCAGGCTCTCTTTGTCAGAGGGCCGGAAGATGGCACGTCGCAGAACAGGGCCGCAATGACAGGTCCTGTGGCAGCGCAGGCTCTCTTTGTCAGAGGGCCAGAAGGGCGATGGCGCCCAGGACGGCCGTCGTGATCGTAAAGACCGCTACGACGCGGACCTCCGACCAGCCTCCGAGCTCAAAATGATGGTGGATCGGAGCCATCCTGAAAAAGCGTCTGCCGTGTGTCTTCTTGAACCAGGCCACCTGGATCATGACGGACACGACCTCGATCAGGTAGATAAAGCCCACGATCGGGATAAAGAGGGGGAGCTGAAGTATGTAGGCCATGCCCGTCACAAAGCCGCCCAGGGCCAGCGACCCCGTGTCCCCCATGAAGACTTTGGCCGGATAGGCATTGTAGAGGAGAAAGCCCATCAGGGCCCCGATCATGGCCGTTCCCGCCATGATCACTCCGGAGGCGGCCAGGGCCGCCGCAATGACGAAAAAGACACTGACCGCGATGGTCACGCAGCTGGCCAGCCCGTCCACTCCGTCCGTGAAGTTGGTCCCGTTGACCGTGGCGACCGCTATAAAGACCATGGCCGGTATGTTCAAAAAGCCAAGGTCCAGGACCCGCCCCGACATAAAGGGGATCTTCATGGCCATGGGCATATAGTGGATCCTCTGCACATAAAAGGCAAAGAGGAGGGAGACAGCGATCTGCAGCAGCATCTTCTGCCAGGGCAGGAGGCCGTCCGACCTTTTTTTCACCACCTTGATATAGTCATCCGCAAAGCCGATCAAGCCGAATCCCAGGGTGAGGATCAGGACCGGGATGGTCCGGCTGCTCCCCCGGAAGGGGAGAAGGCAGCCTGCCGTGACTCCCAGAAGGATCATGATCCCGCCCATATTGGGGGTCCCGGTCTTTTGCAGGTGGCTCCGGGGGCCGTCATCCCGCTCGGTCTGTCCGGCCTTCAGCCTCCTGAGAAAGGGGATCAGAAACTTTCCCGAGACCGCGCTCACCGCAAAGGCCGTCAGAAAAGGGACGATCGCTGCTACAAAATCTACATCAACATGCATTGGTTTTTCCTTTTATTTTTACTCTTCCTGTGTCTGGTCTGTTTCCTCTCCCTGCGGGTCATTCGTGTCGTAGAGGCCCAGCTCCTCCAGCTCCGCCAGCTCCTCTGCCGTGAGGGGCTCCGTCATATAGATGTTCAGGTAGGGAAGAGCTTCCGTGAGGATCTTTCTGCTCACCTGGCAGGCGCGGCCCGCTTCGTCCTGTTTCTTTTTGTTGATCCGGTCCAGGACGACATAGATGGCGATCTGAGGGTCCTCCGCCGGGGCAAAGCCCAGGAAGGATACGACATACTGGCCGTTGTCGCGGGGCAGGGTCTCCGCGGTGCCGGTCTTTCCGCCGATCCGGTAGCCGGCGGGCTTCGCGAGCTTTCCGGTCGCGTGATCCCCCTCCACGGCCTGGATCAGGTACTTTCTCATCAGGGCGCTCGTCTCCTCGGAGACGGTCTTTTTGAGGACGCGGGGTTCCATCTTCTGGACGGTAGAGCCGCCGGAGGTGGTGATCCGGTCCACAATGTGGGGCTGGTAGTAATTGCCCCCGTTGATCAGGGAGCAGAAGCCCGACATCATCTGGATCATGGTCACTTCAAAGTTCTGGCCGAAGGAATTGGTGGCCAGGTTGATCTCCGTCATCTCGTCGGCCGGATAGAGATAGCCGTCCGTCCTGGCCTCCCCGGCCAGGTCCACGTTGGTCCTGAGGCCGAAGTTAAAGACATTCTGGAACTTGCAGAAGGTGTCTGCCCCGATCTTGAGGGCCTCCTGCATGAGGCTGACGTTGCAGGACCTCTCAATGGCCTGCCCGATGTCGATGACGCCGTCGCCCTCGAGGTGGGCGCAGCGGACATAGGTGTCTCCGACCAGGAGCTGGCCCTCGCAGAGGAAATGGTCCTTTGTCGTGAGCTTGCCGGAATCCAGCCCCATGGCTGTCGTGAAAGGCTTGGCCGTGGAACCGGGCTCAAAATGGGACCCGATGCAGTAGTTGTTCCAGAGCGCGCTCAGGTACCTGGCCTTGTCAGCGTCGGACAGGGACTTTGCCTCCGCCTCCGTCAGATAGGAGCTGGTCGGCATATCCTTCTCGTCCAGCTTGGGCATGCCCGCCACGGCGGAAATATTGTAGGGGTCGTTGAGGTTGAATCCCGGCTCGCTCGCCATGGCGAGGATACTGCCGGAATTGACGTCCATGATGATACAGGCGGCGTTGTTTGTACCATTTCCCTTGTGCCTGTTGTCCTTGTATTCGTCGTTGAATTCCTTGAGGTTTTTCTCGCAGATCCTCTGGAGGTTGGCATCCAGGGTCAGGACCAGGCTGTTGCCGTCGACCGGCTGGATGGTCGTCTGTTCCATATTCAGGGACTCGTCAAAATATCCGTAGGTCCTGCCCGCCACTCCGTTGAGGGTATCGTTGTAGTACTCCTCCAGGCCGAAGGACCCCCTGTTGCTCCCGGTCGTGAAGCCGATCACATCGGCGGCCAGGCTTCCTTCCGGATAGGTCCTGATATAGCTGTCCTCAAACCAGATGCCTCTGATATTGCTGTAGACGAGCTTTACGGGCTCCGCCTCGGAAGCACTCTTGCCGGCCTTGATGGCGGCCTCCACGGCGGCCTCCTGGGCCTTCTCCTCCGCGGCGATCCCCTCCCTGACCTCGCGGTCATATTCTTTCCGCTTCGTATAGGGGAGGTTCTTGAGGGCGATATAGTACTGGGAGGCCGGATGCGCATCGATCTCGGCCCGGAGCTCCTCCTTATTGATCCCAAGGCGAGCCGCGGCATCCAGGGAGGGCTCAAGATATTCCGGCTTTTCCAGCATCTGCCGGGCGTCGATGATCACATTGTAGACCAGCTGGCTGTCAGCCAGCACAGTCCCCTTGGCGTCCGTGATCGTCCCCCTCCGGTAGGGGAGATTTTTGTTGTCATAAGCCTGCTGGGACAGCACCTGTCTGGTGTAATCCCGTCCATTGTCCCTCTGAATCAGAAAGAGACGGATGCCCAGAAAGGCAAAGGCGGCCAGGATCAGAAAAAACAGGAAGACCAGCCTCTTCTGCATGCTGATCGTGAAACGCCTGGGTCCCTTGCGGACAGGCTGTCTTCTTTTCTGTCCCCGCCCTATACGGCGTCCTTCGTTCTCCGTGCCCAAATTTCTTTTGTCCTTTCCATATTCTTTCCAGCCGCTGTCCGCTTCCCCTCCAGGCCCGGGACGGCGGCCGTCTGTCTTTTATTTTTTCACTTCCCCGACCTGGTGGACGGAGTCCTTCTCCTCTCCGGAGTAGATGACGATCTGGTCCCTGTCCGAATATTTCATGCCCAGTTCATTGATCGCCTTTTCGCGCACCTCCTCCAGACTGATCCCGTCGTTAATCTCGTTGTAGGCGGCGTCATTCTGGGACCTCAGCTCCATCAGCTGCTTCTCCAGGTCCGCGACCTCTCCCGATGTGCTGGTCACGTCCGACTGAAGCTTGATGTAGAGTAGCAGGACAGCCGTCATGCCGGTGATCAGGACCAGCATAAAGATGACAGACCGAAAGCTCATATAGGAGGTCAGGATCCTGCGTCTCTCTCCGCCCTCTCCTGCAGCTTCCTCTCTCAGAGCTTCCTCATTTGCCGCCGGCCTTATCCGGCGGGCGGGCCGGTACGCGTTTTCCGGCCGTTTCTTATTCCCGCGCGGAGCTTTCTTCTCCGCATCCAGGCTTCTTACCATCTGTTTTTCCCCAGCTTTTCTTATTCAAGTCGCGAGTCCTGCGCGCCGCAAAGGCCTCAGGCCTTTTCAAAGATCCTGAGCTTGGCGCTCGCCGACCGTCGGTTCCGGTCCAGCTCCTCTTTTCCGGGAAGGACGGGCTTTCTCGTGACCACCCTGCCCTTCGAGACCCTGCCGCACACACAGACCGGAAACTCCGGCGGGCAGATGCAGGGCTTCTCGTTCCTGCGGAAGGCATTTTTGACGATGCGGTCCTCCAGGGAGTGGAAGGTGATGATGCAGAGCCTGCCGCCCGGCCTGAGCAGGCCGATCATGGCGTCCAGGGAGTCCTCCAGGACCTCCAGTTCCCGGTTGCAGGCGATCCGGATAGCCTGAAAGGTGCGCTTGCAGGGGTTTCCTCCCCTCTCCCGCATTTTCATGGGAATGGATCTCTCGATGATCTGCACCAGCTGGCCCGTCGTCTCCAGGGGCCCCTCTTCTCTGGCGCGGATGATATTGGCCGCGATCCTGGCCGCGCATTTCTCCTCGCCGTAATCCCGCAGGATCCGGGTCAGCTCCTGGGCGCTGTAGTCATTGACGATGTCCCGCGCGCTGAGCGCTGCGGTCCGGTCCATCCGCATGTCCAGGGGCGCGTCACTCCGGTAGGAAAAGCCCCTGTCCGGATTGTCCAGCTGGTAGGAGGACACGCCCAGGTCCAGCAGGATGCCGTCCACGCAGCCTCCCGCCGGGTCCTCATCGGATCCCTCCGGGACCTCACGCACGGTCCCGCCCGATTCCATATAGGCCCGGACGGCGCCCGTCATGTTCTCATAATTGTCATGGACAAAAACGACCCGGTCCCCGTAGGGGGCCAGCCGCTCTCTCGCCGCCGCCAGGGCCTCTTCGTCCTGGTCGATCCCGATCAGGTGTCCGCCCCCGGTCAGCCTGGCCGCGATCTCATAGGAATGACCGCCGCCGCCCAGGGTGCCGTCCACATAGAGGCCGTCCGGCCTGATGCAGAGACCATCGATCACTTCCTGCAAAAGCACCGATTCATGTTGGAATTTCACGCTCTCTTCTCCCGGTCACGCATGCGCCCGCCGCAGCCTTTTATGCCGGCGCGGGTGCCGCGTCTGTAAGCTGCCATCGGCTTCGTCAGATCACAAAGCCGTTGCCCAGCATCTCTTCAGCTATCTCATTGATGTCCTCGCTCAGGCCGGCCGTGTCGAAGGTATCGGGATCCCAGACCTCGATCCTGGCGCCCACGCCCATGAGGATCACATTCTTTTCTATGTGCGCGTGGTCGCGCAGCTTCTGGGGGATCAGCACCCGGCCCTGCCTGTCCGGCTCCACCTCGCAGGCATTGGACATGAAAAAGCGGACCAGCTGGCGCTGCTCGCGGGTATTATAAGGAAGCCCTGAAAGCTTCTGCACGAAGCGCTCCCAGGACGGAAGATCATAGATACAGAGGCAGGGATCCGGACTTCTCGTGATCACGAACCGGTCGCCCAGCGCCTCTCTGAACTTGGAAGGAATGGTCATCCTCCCTTTCGCATCGAGAGAATGATCATAGGAACCCATGAACATTCGCCACTTTCCTCCACTTTCACCCACTTTACTGTCAATAATAGCAACTTGACACCCACTTTTCAATACTTTGAGCGACTTTTCGTCCGAGTCGTTTTCAATCCTGTACATCGAAAGGCTGCAAAGGGGCCGGGGAGATTGTACCCACGATAATGCGAGTTTCCTTTTTGCGCGCGCACCCCACGACTGATGTCACAGGTATTGCGCGATGAAGAATAGGGTAGAGGGGAGCCAAGCG
>DGUF01000078.1 GCA_002394525.1 Lachnospiraceae bacterium UBA4317
GATGGTTGGTCGGTTCATCCAGCAGGAGAATATCCGGTCTCTGCAGAAGCAGGCGGATCATGGCGATCTTGGTCCTCTCTCCACCGGAAAAGTCCCCGATCCTCCTGGCTGCATCCTCCATGCAGAAGCCAAAGCCGGTCAGGACCCGGTCAAACTCCATCTTGTGCTCATAATATTCCCGGGAATTCTTGTCCAGATGACCAAAAAGAGACTCCATGATCTCCCGGACCCTGATCTGTTCATCAGGAAAAGGGTGCTGGGGCAGGAAACCCACCGTCACCTGCTCTGCCATCCAGACAGGAGGCTTCTTTAAACGATCGTCCCGGTCCGGTGACAGTTTCGAAGCAATCAGCCGGAGCAGAGTAGTCTTTCCTGCTCCGTTAGGACCCACCACTGCTATCTTTTCATGGTGTTTTATCTCAAAATTCACATGATTGAGGACCAGTTCACCGCCCAGGGAAACTGATCCTCCTCTAATCTGATATAACATAACGTAATAGAATCATAAAAGGTCCGTTACAGTTTCTTTTCCAGAATCAGGATATTATGCCCGTGTTCATAGGAATAGTGAACCTGATCCATCAGCTTGTATACCATCAGGATACCCAGGCCTCCTTCTGTCCTGTCCTCAGCCTTGAGGGTAGTAGCACTCTCCTCCTTCTCAAGTCTCATGCCGGGATCAAAGGGAACCCCCTGATCCTTGAACACGATCCTTACCAGGGATGACTCCGGCTGATATTCAAATGCCAGTGTCATTTCTCCCTGGTCATGCTCATAGGCATAACTGCTGATATTCACGAAGACTTCCTCTACGGCCATCTGAATCTGCAAAGATGCTTTCATCGCGCAGCCAATGGAATCCAGCCACTCGCTCAAAGATTGCTGAACCTGTGAAAGATTACTGACCTCAGCTTTTATCGTTAGTGCATTCATAAGCAAAGCCTCCCGGTTCCCAAAATCCGATGCGCAGCTATATCTCCGGTCACTGCCCCGATCTGATGCGTAAAAGGCGGTTCGTCCGACTATTCTATGGTGAGAATATCTACAAAACCAGTGACATCAAAGACATCCATAACCGGCTCGCTGACATGGATGATCTTCATGCTGCCCTGTTTATTCATCGTCTTCTGGGCAGAAAGCAGCACACGGAGTCCGGCTGAAGAGATATACTCAAGCTTCTCAAAATCAAAGGTCAGATCCGTAATGCCTTCAAGACCTGTCTTCAGTTCTTCCTCCAGCTGAGGGGATGTCATGGTATCCAGACGCCCTTCAATTGCGATTTTCAGTGCAGTTCCATTTACTTTTTTATCAATCGTCATAAAGAATACTCCTCTCAATGTTCATATTATTTATTCTTCATCATTCTATCATAGAGATTCCCATTGTTCAAGAAAATGCCTGAAAATGCCTGCCGGATCTCTGACTCAGTAAAGATGCCGGTCAATCTCTGACTCTATCCGTCATTTGTATATTTTGTATCCTGACCGCTCTCATTCTGTCAGGACATCTTTGATGCTCCGGGCAAGAATTCCTTTCATATGGGCAATGGCTATCCCGTAGTTGGTAAAAGGCACTTTGTATGCTTTTGCCCTGGCTTCCCGGTTTTTTAATTCTCTGGCGTTCAGCATACACCCGCCGCAATGAATCACCAGGGCGTATTTTGACAGATCCTCGGGAAATCCCCTCCCGGAACTGGTCTCGATCAACAGGTCTTTGCCGGTATAGTGATGCAGCCAGCGGGGCAGTTTCACTGTTCCTATGTCATCACACTGTCTGTGATGGGTGCAGCCTTCAGAGATCAGGATCCTGTCCCCGTCCTGGAGGGAGTCGATCCTGCGGCAGCCTGCGGCGGCAGTTTTCAAAAAACCCTTGTATCTGGCCATAAGAATGGAGAAAGAAGTCAGGGGGATTCTGTCCGGCACAATGGCTGCCACTTTCTCAAAAACCTGGCTGTCTGTAATGACCATATCCGGATCAGCCGGCAGCCGGTCAAGCAGGTCTTCCAGCTGGGTTTCCTTCACGCACACCGCCATCCTGTCCCCGTCCAGAATGTCTCTCAGTACCTGCTGCTGGGGCAGGATAATCCGTCCCTTGGGAGCTGCAGAGTCAATCGGAATTACCAGAACCACCAGGGCACCCGGCCTTAGGAGATCCCGGACAAGAGGCGGCCCGGCTTTTTTTTCTCCTGTTTCTGCCGCCATTACTGCCATCCTCTCCTTTAGCTCATGGATACCCTGACCGGTCAGGGAACTGACATAAATCTCAGCCGCCTTCCCTGCAGTAATCCCATCCTGCGTCTGGCTGTTCTGCTTTTTGACGATCTCATCCGGGGCCAGGAGGTCTGCCTTATTAAAAACCGTGAGAAGGGGAATCCCGCTGTTCCTCAGCTGGAGCGCCAGATTCCTGTCATCCCTGCTCATACCCAGGGCTGCATCCACCACCAGAACAGCCAGGTCGGTCCGGTCCAGAATCTCTCTGGTCTTTTTAACCCGAAGGGATCCCAGTTCTCCTTCATCATCATATCCTGGCGTATCTATAATCATTACCGGTCCCAAGGGCAGTAACTCCATCGCTTTGTAGACCGGGTCTGTGGTGGTCCCCTTCATGGAGGACACCACTGCCAGATCCTGACCTGTCACTGCATTGACCAGACTGGACTTACCCGCATTTCTCCGCCCGAAAAAACCAATATGAAGCCTCTCCCCTGAAGGGGTATCATTTAATCCCATAATTCTTTCCTCTCTGTGTCACGGGAACGGTTCTCTTTAACAAATATAGTATATCACCGAACACAAATCAATGGAAATTTCAATGGGGACCGATTCAGCCGATTCGGTGACTGCCCCGGAATTGTGCAGCAACTTTGCTTCTCCTGACAGGCGGCAGCCCGCCACAGATGCATAAGCTATCTGGAGAATTCACAGGACTTTACTGTGACGCTCTTGATTTTGGAATTGACAGGGTAGCCAAGGGCGGCAAGTCCCTCCCTGACTACATTATTCCATGCTTTGCCGGTCAGCTCTATCACGGTTTGGTCGTCAAACTCTATAACACAGGCGTCCTTGACTTCGCATTCCGGCCCACAGGCTACCTTATACATGTTTTTCCGATTAATTGCGCCAATCTCCTCGAGTATATTGATCATACGGTATACCGTCGCAGTGCCGATCTTCTTATCCTTCATGGATGCCTTATAATAGATTTCCTTACAGCTGGAACAGTCCTCATTGAGAATCACATCAAGAAGCATCTTCCGCTGTTTTGTAATCCGACAGCCTCTGTCTTTCAGCTGCTGCAGGATGATCTCCCGCTGCATATTGGTATGGTGAATATCATTATTATTTATCTCCAGTTCTCTTTCAGCTGTACTAAGCATTCTGTTCAACCTCTTTCTCTCAGATCTCCTGTCCTGCAACCTTAACCCGATTATTAGTCGTTTAAAATATTACTTAGAATAAACTAACTATAGAAATAAAAAAATGTCCCACTTCCATAGGGACAAACTCTGTCAAATGCGCCCTGCCGGAAAATGCCATCTTCCTGAAACCGGCAGCAGCGCATATCATTCTTCAGAGTCCCCTCTGGATAGAGGGCAAGGGAGAATAAAAATCCTGTTATGGACTTAGTTATTAAGTACAAAAGTTAGTATATACTAATTATTTTTTCCTGTCAAGATTCATGCTTTGGACGATCTTCCTTTTCCGGACAATGACCTCTTTCCAGAGAACCGGATGGAAGAGAATCAGCAGAGGAAAGAGTTCCAGTCTTCCTGCCAGCATGTCAAAGATCAGAATACATTTGGAAAATGAATTCAGAAAACTGAAGTTGGCAGCCGGACCGACCAGTTCCAGGCCGGGCCCGATGTTATTAAATGTCGCCGCCACCGCAGTGAAATTGGTGGTCAGGTCATAGTTCTCCAGAGAAATCAGCAGAACCGAGAAAGCAAAGATGATCATATAGGAACAGAAATATACATTGGTCGCTCTGACCACTTCATGCTCTATGGGCTTATCATCCATCTTAATCTTCTTGATGCTCTTGGGATGAAGAAAGGAATTCAGTTCCTTGAACACTGTTTTGATCAGTACCAGAATCCTGGATACCTTGATGCCGCCGCCGGTGGAACCGGCCATGCCGCCCACGAACATCAGCAGCACCAGGATCCAGCGGCTCAGCTCCGGCCACGTGTCAAAGTCAGCGGTGGCAAAGCCTGTGGTGGAGATGATGGTGGTGACCTGGAAATAGGCGTAGCGCAGGCCCTGGCCGAAGCCGCCGACCCGGGAGGCGATGTTGGCCGCGATGGCCAGCACCGAGACCGCGATGATGCCCAGATACACCCGCAGCTCCTCGCTCTTAAACACGGCCAGACCCTGGCCCATGAGGATGAGGTAGTAGAGGTTGAAGTTGCAGCCGAAGAGCAGCATGAAGGTGGAGATCACCACGTCGATGTAGGTGCTGTTGTAGGCACCGACACTGGCAGCCCGGGTGGAGAAGCCGCCGGTGCCCGCGGTGGCAAAGGAGTGCAGCAGCGCGTCATAGAAGCTCATGCCGCCGCAGAGGAGAAACACTATCTCAATGGCCGTCAGCAAAAAATAGATCATGTACAGGATGCGCGCGGTCTTTCTGGCCCGGGGCACCAGCTTGCTCACTTCGGGTCCGGGCACCTCGGCGCGCATGATGTGGATATAGTGGTCCCCGGAAATGGGGAGGATGGCGGCGATGAAGACCAGAACGCCCATGCCGCCGACCCAGTGGGTGAAGCTCCGCCAGAAGAGGCTGGCGTGGCTGAGGGCCTCGACATCCGGCAGGATGCTGGACCCTGTGGTCGTAAAGCCGGAGATGGTCTCGAAGAGAGCGTCCGGGTAGCTGGGGATATCGCCGCAGAGCACAAAGGGCAGGGCGCCGCAGATACTGATCACGATCCAGACCAGGGCGACACTGAAAAAGCCTTCCTTGGTATAGAATATCTCGTCGGTCTCGCTCCTGAGGTTGATCAGGGTCCCCGCCAGGTAGTAGACGATAGCCAGGATCAGGTAGATGAAGCCCGCCCTCTCCCTGTATATAAATCCCGTCAGGGCGGGCAGCAGCAGGAAGATGGCTTCAAACTTCAAAACCAGTCCGGTCGTTCGCCGTATTATGGAATAATTCATTTAGCACACCTCACAACGGCAGTGGATTTTTTCCTTCTCACTGACCGCTTCTCCGATCTGTATCCAGTATATCGCGGATATCCTGGAAGCCGATCGTTGTCGTCACCACGATGACCCTGTCATCTACTTCGATCATGGTCTGTCCATTGGGGATGATGACCTGTCTGCTCCTGTAGATGCAGGCGACCAGGACGCCTTTTTTGAGAGGCAGGCTGGCGAGCGGGATCCCGATGACGGGTGAGCCCGCCTGGATCAGGAATTCAAGGGCTTCAGCCTTGTTTTCAATAATGTTGTAGAGGGTCTCCACGTTGCTGCCGATGGAGTTTTCCATGGCGCGGACATAGCGGACGATGTATTCCGCCGCGATGTGCTGGGGGTTGAGGATACTGCCCAGGTTCATATCTCCGATGATGTCATCGTAGTTGATGCGGTTGACCTTGGTGATCAGCTTGGCATCCCTGGTCGAGGCCTTGCGGGCGTAGAGGGAGAGGAAGATATTCTCCTCGTCCATGCCGGTCAGGCTGACGAAGGCCTCGGTGTTCTGGATTCCCTCCTCCAGGAGGACATTCTGGTTGGCGGCATCGCCGCAGATGACCGTGGCCTCGGGCAGCTCTTCGCTGAGCATCCTGCACTTGTTCATATCCTTTTCAATGATGGTCACGCGGATCTTGTTTTCCAACAGGAGCTGGGCGAGGTAGTAGCCGATCGTGCCGCCGCCGACGATCATGCAGTTTGTGACGCTGCGGCTCTTGAGCCCGACCTTTTCGACAAAGGCCCGGGCGCTGTGGGGGCCCGCCACGATGCTGATGGTGTCACCGGCATGGATCCGGAAGGATCCGTTGGGGATGGTGACCTCGTGGTTGGCGCCTCGCTCCACGGCGCAGACCAGGACGTCTCCCCTTGTGATCCCGGCGGTCTCCGCCAGAGTCTTGCCGTCCAGCTCGGAGCCGGCCGGTACAGCGAACTTGAGCAGCTCGATATGGCCCCTGGCGAAGTGCTCGATCTTGATCGCCGAGGGGAACTTGAGGAGCCTGGAGGCCTCCACAGCCGCCGCGTACTCCGGGTTGACCGTGAGGGAGAGACCCAACTCCTCCCTGATAAATCCGACCTCACTGTTGTAGATAGGGTTGCGGACACGGGCGATGGTGCTGCAGTCACCGGCCTTTTTGGCAATCAGGCAGGCCAGAAGATTGAGCTCATCCGAATCCGATGCGGCGATCAGGAGGTCGGCGTCCTCGACGCCGGCGTCCTTCTGCACGGAATGACTGCCTCCGTTTCCCACGAGGCCGATGACGTCGCAGCTGGTGGACACTTCATTGACCACCTGCTGGTTTCTGTCGATGACACTCACATCGTGTCCTTCTTCACTGAGCTGTCTGGCCAGGGCGGAGCCCACCTTGCCGCAGCCGATCACTATGATTTTCATGTTCTGTCCTCCATGCCGGGCCCTTTTCCGGTCTTTTGCGTTTATTAGGGGTTTACAGGGGGCCGCCCGCAGAGCGGAGCAGGTCTCCCGCCTGCGCGCCGGCGTCCAGCTCCAGGCGGATCTCTTCTCCCGGATGGGGCGCGTCGGGCACTGCCTGCCCCTCCCCGTTCCACATGCCCAGGACCCGGGTCCTGATATCCTGTCCGTCAGGGCGCATGATCTCCACATAGTCTCCGACGGAGAATTTATTTTTCTGGTGGATCCGCGCGTAACAGCGGCCGTCCGTCTCCTCAGCCTCTTCGATGATGCCCAGAAAGACCGCGTCGCTGGAATAGGTGTTGTCCGTATAGACCATGGAAAGGGTGTCGGGCCGTCCGAAATAGAAGCCGGTCGTGAAGTCGCGGTAGGTGCACTTGCGGATCTCCCGCATGTACCAGTCCATACCCGCGGCGTATTTTTCATCGCTCTCCAGATAGTCGTCGATGGCATGGCGGTAGGCGCGCGTGATCGAGGCCACGTAGAGGGCGGTCTTCATGCGGCCCTCGATCTTGAGGCTGTCGATCCCGGCCTGCGCCAGCTCCGGCAGATGGCCGATCATGCAAAGGTCGCGGGAATTGAAGATGTAGGTCCCTCTCTCATTTTCCTCGACAGGAAAATACTCTCCCGGCCTGCTTTCCTCCATGACGGAGTATTTCCACCTGCAGGGATGGGTGCAGGCGCCGCGGTTGGCATCCCGGCCTGTAAACCAGGCGGAGAGCAGGCAGCGGCCCGAGTAGGATATGCACATGGCCCCGTGGATAAAGGCCTCGATCTCCAGGTCCGCCGGCGTCCGCTCACGGATCTGCGCGATCTCCTTCAGGGAGAGCTCCCTGGCGCAGACGACGCGCTCGGCGCCCATGTCGTGCCAGAAGCGGAAGGTCTCATAGTTGGTGTTGTTGGCCTGGGTGGAGATATGGACGGGGACGTCCGGGCAGTGCCTGCGGGCCAGCATGAACATGCCGGGATCCGCCACCAGGACCGCATCCAGCCTGATCTCCTCCAGGAATTCAAAATAATCCGCCGCCTGGTCCAGGTCCTGGTTGTGGGCATAGATATTGGCGGCGACATGGACGCGGACACCGCGGGCATGGGCATATTCGATCCCGGCCCGCATGTCCTCCGGGCTGAAGTTTCTGGCCTTGGCCCGCAGGCTGAAGGCCTCTCCTCCTATATAGACCGCGTCCGCCCCGAAGTTGACCGCCGTGCGCAGGACCTCCAGGTCCTTGGCCGGGATCAGCAGCTCCGGACGGCTGCGGTTGGTCTTCCATCTTTTATTCATAAATAAAATCCGTTGTTATCATACTCGAATGCCATGCCGGATTGCGTCAGCGCGAAGGCATGACGCCGGCCTTCCGGTCACAGACATGCATGGCCGGAGCCATGTGCTGCTTTGTTCACAGTTTGACGCAGACCGCGGCCCCGTCCCCCGTGGGCAGGAGCAGGGTCTCCAGGCCGGGCTCCTCAGCCAGGGCATGGAGGTAGTCCCGCATGCGCCGGTGGATGGTCCTGTTCCTGCGTGTGACCGCGAAGCGGGAGGACAGGACCTCTCCCTCCCGGAGGATGTTGTCGGTCA
>DGUF01000081.1 GCA_002394525.1 Lachnospiraceae bacterium UBA4317
GCAAGCAGAACGTCACCCGCTTCCCTTATGAGATTGTCCGCCTTGCAGAAGATATCGCCGGCGGCCTTATGGTCACCGCTCCTTCCGAGAAGGACTTCCGCGATCCCAAGCTCGGACCCGTCATCGACAAGTACCTTCGCGGCAACAACGATGTCACCACCGAGAACCGCCTCAAGATCCTTCGCCTCATCGAGAACCTCTGCCTGGGTACCGCAGCAGTCGGCTACCGCACAGAGTCCATGCACGGCGCAGGCTCCCCTCAGGCTCAGCGCATCATGATCGCACGCCAGGGCAACCTCGGCATGAAGAAGAAACTTGCCAAGGCTATCGCTCACATCGAGGAAGACTGATATCAATCATCAGCCAATATGATATGATATAAATACAGCACCTGTAAAAACAGCCGGGAGAGGGCAGCAGCCTTCTCCCGGCTGTTTTGTGCAAAAGCGTGACAAAGGGGACGGTCCTTTCTGGCGCATTTTCTGGCGCATTTCTGCCAGAGGGCCTGTCCTGCCCGGTATAGAAACGCATCGGCCTGTGCCAAAGGAACGTTTTTTTCAGCGTAAAAATACACCATCCTGTTCCTGGGGTGCATTCCCGGCATAGGAATGCACCCCCCTGGCCCCAAAACGTGCCAGAAAGGGCCGTCCCTCTGGCTCACTCTTTGGCGCTCGCGCACCAGAATACGCCGAAAAGGACGGTCCCCCTTTGGCCCAAAACACACCAGAAAGGACCGTCCCCTTTGTCACGTTTTGGCCCGGGTTCAGGTCCTTGTTGCGACGGTCACAAAGAAGATGGTCCCTCTGCCTTCTTCGCTCTGTACCCAGATCTGTTCGCCGAGTCCGTCGACGATCTCTCTGGCGATGGCCAGTCCCAGGCCGCTGCCGGTGGGGTTGTCAACGGCTGTTTTGTAGAAGCGCTCGAAGATGTGGGGATAGTCCTTTGCGGAGATGCCGCGTCCGTCGTCGTTGATGCGGAGGGTGGCCTGTCCGTATTTGGAGGTGGCGTCGATAAAGATGTGTCCCTCGTCCCCGACGAATTTGTAGGCGTTGTCCAGGAGGATCTCGAGGAGCTGGGTCAGGCGGAAGGCGTCTGTGTAGAAGTCGGGCAGGGCCCACACGCTGTCATCGATGTAAAAGGAGATGTCGGCGTCCTCGCAGCGGGAGGAGAAGCGTTCATAGATCGGGTCGAGCAGGGCGTGGGGGGAGACGGGGGCTTTTTTGAACTGGAGTTTCTGGTCCTGGAGCTTGGAGAGTTCGATGATCTGCAGGACGGAGTGCTCCAGCAGGCGGGATTCTCTGGAGATTATTCCGTAGTAGCGGCTCAGGGTCGTCTCATCGTGGACTCTGCCGTCGTTGAGGATCTCGGTGATGGCCTGGATGGAGGCGATGGGGGTCTTGAGCTCGTGGCTGATATTGGCGATGTACTGGTGGTAGATCTGTGCGATGCGGTCCCGGCTCCGCCGCTGGGAGATGAGGGCCGCGACGATGGCGTAATAAAGAAGGGAGACGATCGCGGAGTAGGCCAGCATGAGGAGGGGGACGGAGGGCAGCAGGCGGGCGACATAGACATATCCCTGCATGCGGCCGTCGGGGGCAGCCGCCGGCTGTCCGGCGACGCTGACCAGGGCGGGGGGACAGGGAATGGTCTGCATGGCATAAAAGGGTTTCTGCTGGACGACGTAGTTCGCGAATTCGGGCAGAAGGCTGTCGATCTGCAGGTCCTTCTGGCCGTAGTAGGCCCGGAGCTTGCGGAGGGCCGGCTGGTCCGGGGAGGGATTCCCGGTTTTGCCGTCCTTGCGGCTTTTGCCTGCGGATTCCGCCGCCCAGATGTCGTCCCGGCCTTCCGCCGCCCGGAAGGAGTCCGCGGCTTCAGGGGAGAGCCCGCTGGCGGAGGTCCCGCCGGCCGGCTCCGTTTCCCCGGGGATCTCCTGATAAAAGACGCTGTAGGTGAGGTACTGGTCCGGGTTTTCGAGCTCAGGCGTCCGGCCTGGCTCCTGTTTGGAAATATCGGCAGCGGCGGTCTGCGCCAGGTCACGGGAATGGAGGTTGGCGCGGCATTCGATATAGTAGATGGCAAATACGCCGCCGAGAACCAGCAGCAGATTGCAGAGGATGATCTGGATGATCCATTCGGTGCGGGTCAGTGAGCGCATGGTAGTGTAACCTCTCAGGATAGAAGCGGGGACATAACAGATTGACAGAATCCCTGGCAGTGAGTCTGTGTGCGTCAGTCTGCTATGTCCCCGGCATGCTCAAAATGTATCAGTCTCCTGTATCCCCCGGACTTCAGGTCTCGCTCCGGCCTAGCCGGTATCCGACGCCGTAGATGGACTGGATGGAAAAATGCACGTTTTCCGAGGGGAGTTTTTTGCGGATCCGTTTGACGATGGCATCGACGGCCCGGGTCTCTCCGTAGTAGTCGAAGCCCCATACGGCGGTCAGGATCTGCTCCCGGTTCAGGACCCGGCCCGCGTTCTCCACCATATAGACCATAAACTGCACTTCCCGTCCGGTCATGTCAATCTTGTTATCGCTGACAAATACCTCCATCGTATCGGTATCGATGCGCAGTTCTTCATATTTGAGGATGGTGTGGCTGTTCTCCGCGGGGGCTTCCTTTTCGCCGGCGGGCTCCGCGGGCGGCTGTCTGCGGGCCAGGAGCTTTTTGACCCGGATCACGATCTCCCGGGGGGAATAGGGCTTGGTGACATAGTCGTCGCCGCCGATCTCCAGCCCGGCGATCCGGTCCTCCTCCTCTGTGCGGGCGCTCAGAAAAATGACCGGCAGGTCGCTGCTTTGGCGGATCCTGCGGCACAGCTCCATCCCGTCCATGTCCGGCAGCATGACGTCCAGGACCGCGAGGTCGACCCGGTGGGCCGCGAGCTGCAGCAGGGCCTGCTGGCCGTCATAGGCGTCCAGCACATCCATGCCGTCCCGGCCCAGAAAAAATCCCAGGCTCTCATGCACGGCTTCTTTATCATCACAGATCAGGATCGTATATGCGGACACGGTTTCCCTCCTGTCGTTCGGACGTGTTTTTTCTCAAATATTCTTACATTATTATAACATTTTGATAAAGGAATCTGAAAAAACGGGGTCTTGTTCAGAGAAACTGCACATCCGTCCTGTGTTGCGGCAAACTGCCTGTCATATTTCTGCCCCATTTGTTCCCTAAAATATACACAACAAAGAGAGGACGAGAAATCTGAAAATGGCGATCCTCTCAAAATATGTAATTGCCCGCGGCGCGGGCTTTCAGGGGCTTCATTTTATTGGTCTGTGGGGGAGAAAACCACGGACTTGCAACGAGAAGGAGGAAGTATGAATCAGGAAAAACAGAAGGTCAGATGGCCGGTCATGTCCGTGACGATCGTCCTGTTCGTCGCCATGCTGGCAGCAATTCTCATCAACGCGGAAGCGTTTTACGACATCCTCAACAATATTGTCATGAACAACCTGATGTGGGGACTTGGATGGTTCACATCCCTGGTATGTCTCTTCATGGTTATCGTGTGCGTGGTCATTCTCGTGACACCCATGGGCAAGATCAAGCTCGGCGGACCCAACGCAAAACCTAAATTCACCTACCTGCAGTGGTTTGGTATCTCCCTCTGCACGGGCATCGGCGCCGGCGTCGTCTTCTGGGGTGCTGCTGAGCCGCTCCTGTTCGCGATGGAGCCCGATCCTTCCACAGCCTTGGCCTCCGGCAGCAACGGTGCCGTCGTATGGTCCATGGTCCACTGCTTCCTGCAGTGGGGCTTCACCCCTTACGCGACCTGTGTCGTCATGGGCGTGATCCTGTCCTACTTTATCCTCAACAAAAAGGCCCCCTTCAAGGCCAGCTCCTGCCTGATCCCCCTCTTCGGCGAGGGCGCGGCAGACAGCAAATGGGCGACTGCCTTTGACGCCTGGTCCGCATTCGCTCTGACCGGCGCGGTTGCCGGCGGTCTCGGCTACGGCGCCATGCAGCTCTCCGCGGCCGTCAAGGCCTTCGCGGGCATCAACCCCACTATGAGCATGTATGTCATCATCATCGGGATCATGTTCATCTGCTACAACCTGTCGGCTGTCTCCGGACTGCGCAACGGTATCACGTTCCTCTCCAACCTCAACACCCGTTTCTTCTTCATCCTGCTGGCTTTCGTTCTTCTGGCAGGACCTACCGGATACATCTGCAACCTCTTCACCCACAGCCTGGGCGCCTACTTCTCCGATTTCTTCGGCGCCAGCCTCTACACGGCTCCCTTCGCGGATTCCGGCCGCTGGGCCCAGAACTGGGATATGTACTGGTGGGTTGACTGGATGGCATACGCTCCGCTGCTCGGCCTCTTCATGGTCCGCGTCGGCTACGGCAGATCCCTTCGCGAGTTCATCCTCATCGAGTGGCTCTTCCCGGCTCTGTTCGGTATCATCTGGTTCTCCGTCTTCGGCGGCACCATCCTGCACGGCCAGCTCTTCAAGGGCGTCGATTTTTACAGCATCTACCTCGCGGACGGCGCGGAGGCCCTGACGCTCTCCATGTTCAATGTCCTGCCGCTCACTCAAATCGCCAAGATCGTCATGTTGTGTATCATCACGATCTCCCTGGTCACCCAGTGTGACTCCATGGCAGTTACCCTGGCCGGTATGTCCATGGAAGGTTCCGACGACACCCACGAGCCCCCCGTATGGCTCAAGCTCTTCTGGGGCATCGTCTTCGCAGTCATCGCAGTCGTCTTCGTTGTCCTGGGCGGCATCGGCGGTGTCAAGACCATCAAGTCCTTCTGCGGTATCCCGCTCTGCTTCATGTGCTTCATCATCCTGCTCGGATTCATCAAGTACATGACCAAGGTGCCGCGCCTTGTGAACGGCGACTATCAGGCAGAGCCCGAGGTGGCCACCGCTCCCGACAACGGCGAGCCCATGGCTCCCAAGGACGGCATCGACAAGTTCTTCGACAAGATCTTTGGCGTCAAGGAAGAACAGGTCTGATCAGCGGATCCGTGATCTCCTGCACCACATGATCGTAAAATCCGGATCGGTACGGGGTATGCCGGCTTTCAGTCAGAGCAGCGTATTCATTTACACCACATGAGTGGAAAATCCGGATCGACCGGGATCCCCGCCGGCTTTCAGTCAGAGCTGCACACACAGTTCCCCTGGGTGCGCTTCTGAAAATAATAGACAGTCCTCCTGCATAGAAGTGCGGTTCTATGCGGGAGGGCTGTTTTTTTTACTGGAAATTGTCAAATGAATATGAGAAAATGCAAATAAATTTTTCACATTACAGCGCATAATATAATCAGTAAGTGCAAATAAAATTTGCGAAGTAAACTTTATCTGAGCAAGGGACAGACGCATCAAAGATTTGCAAAGACGGAAACAGCAAGGGCGCTGTGGCTAAAACAGCATGCCGGACGGGACTACGGCAGGGCCCGAAGACATCTACGAGGGAGCAGATTGAAGGAAGAGAAAAAAACCTCGCGTTTGGCCCGAAAATGAAAGGGGGAACCTATGAGTTTCAGCGAGTTGATTTTTGAAATCGACAATATTCTGTGGGCAACACCGCTGATCGCCCTGACCTTCGGCCTGGCCGTCGTCTACTGCTTCGCCATCAAGTTCGGAAACGTCCTCAAGGCAAAGCTGCAGTGGAAACTGCTGGTCAACGGCGAAGGCTCCGAGACCGGCCTGTCCGCCTTCGAAACCTTCTGTTCCGTCGCTGCCTACCGTGTCGCCATCGGTAACGTCGGCGGTGTCATGGTCGCCATCATGTACGGCGGCCCCGGCGCGGTCTTCTGGATGATCGTCACCGCGCTCGTCACATCCGCAATCGCCTACGCCGAGAACTCCCTCGGCCAGATCTACAAGGTCCGCATGGACGGCCAGTACCGCGGCGGCCCCTACTACTACATGGAGCGCGGCATCCCCGTCATCGGCAAGGCCATGGCAGTGATCTTCGCCCTCTTCTGCACCATCGGTGTTCCCTTCCTGGTCACCGGCCCCTCCGCCAACAACATCGGCCAGGCCTTTGAGATGAGCCTTGGCATTCCCCGCTGGATCGCCGGCGCAGTCGTCGCCGTCCTCCTCTTTATGGTCGTCGCAGGCGGCGTCCGCCGTATCGCCCAGTTCTCGACCATCATCGTTCCGTTTATGACTATCGGCTACCTGCTCATCACCATCATCGTCCTGGTCACCCATGCCAGCCAGATCGGCCCCACCATCGGTGCGATCATGGGCAGCGCATTCGGCACCCACGCCATCTTCGGCGGTGCCATGGGCGGCGCCTTCTCCTACGGCGTCAAGCGCGCAGTCAACTCTTCCGGCTCCGGTTTCGGTGAAACCCCTCCCGCAGCCGCGGCAGCTGAGACTGCCCACCCCGCGACCCAGGGTCTTGTCAACGCCTTCTCCGTCTACGTCGACGTCGCCGTCTGCTTTTGCTCCGGCATCATGGCACTGGTCTCCGGCTGCTACAACGTCCTGGCTCCCGACGGATCCGACTTCATCTACACCAGCACCGACGCCGTAGTCAGCGGCCTCGCAGCTGACCGCACAGCCAACGTCCTCTGGGTCCAGCAGGCAGCCAACTCCTCCATCCCCAAGATCGGCGGCATTTTCATCGCCATCGCCATCACCTGCTTCGCCTACTCCACCTGCGTGGCCTACTACTACGAAGGCGAATCCGGACTGGCCTACCTCATGCGCAACGCCAGCGACGAAGCCAGAAAGAAAGTCATCTGGGCCATCCGCATCATCATGCCCATCTTCTTCTTCATCTGGACCCTGGTCACCGCTTCCACCGCATGGGCCATCTCCGAGGTCATGTTCGCCCTCATGGCATGGTTCAACCTCATCGCCCTGCTCATCCTGCTGCCCACCGTCAAGAAAGTCTATGACGACTACATGCAGCAGCTCAAAGACGGCGTAGAGAAACCCTACTTCGACCCCGACAAGGTCGGCATCAAGGACATGGAGATCTGGAAAGAGATTAACGCCGACCGCATCGCCGCTGGCAAATAATGACAAAACGTGACAAAGGGGACGGTCCTACCCGGCACGTTTTTCCATGACAAAGGGAACAGTTCCTTCCGGCGCAATGTGCTGGTGCGAGGCAAATCGTGACAAAGGGGACGGTCCTACCCGGCACATTTTTTAAATCATAAATGAAATACGAGCCTGCCCGGGGCTGCTCTGCCAAAGATGGCTCCGGTCAGGCATTCCGCACGAAACACGTAATATATTTAAAACCATCACAGGATCAAAAAGGAGGTTACAGAATGGGTATGTTAAGGAATCAGAACAGGAGATTCAAACTCGGTATGCACAGCTACACTCTGCACCTGTCCGGCTTCGGCGAGAGCTGGGGCTTCCAGGAGTATGGCGAGCACCACGCCTTCGAGCAGGTCAAGGGTTTTGAGGACCTGGTGGACATCGCGGTCGAGGTCGGCCTGGACGTCCTGCATATCACCCTGGTCGATATCCAGAATGACACATCCGATGAGCACCTTGCCCACTGCAGAAAGTACGCAGAAGATCACGGCATCGAGCTGGAGCTCAACATCTCCTTCAACGCTCCCTCCGATCCCCGTGTAAACTGCACGATCGAGGAATCCCTCCACATCGCTCACAAGCTGGGCTGCAACCTGGTCAAGTACAGCACGGACGTAGAGCATCCCAAGGTATCCTCTCACTCTTGCCTGTGCCCCTCCGTCATGAAGCAGCTTGTCGCCCTGGTCGAGGATTTCGAAAAGAACATCCCTCTGATCGAGAAATACGGCATGAAGATCGCCATCGAGAACCACTGCGACCTGTTCGCGGACGAGGTCATCTGGCTGGTCGAGCAGCTTCATCATCCCCTGATCGGTGCCTGCTGTGACACCATCAATTCCCTGATGATGATGGAAGGCATCGAGGAGTGCGTCCGCAAGATGGCTCCCTACTGCTACTGCACACACTTCTGCGACAACCGCGTCTTTGCGGATCCCGACGGCACACACTCCCTGGGCACCGCCATCGGCCAGGGCAACGTCGACTGCAAGCGCATCATGCAGATTTACCGCGACCAGTCTCCCATGGAGATGGATACCATCGACCTTGAGATCGAGCTTCCTCTGTCCGGCTACACCATCGAGGAAGGACGTGAAATCGAGATGAAGGCACTTAAGGAATCCATCGAGTACATGTACAAAGAGCTTGGCATCGGCTTCAACGCCGCCAAGATCTACGGCGAGAGCAATTACAAGTTCTGAGACGTGACAAAGGGGACGGTCCTTCCCGGCACGTTTTTCCATGACAAAGGGAACAGTTCCTTCCGGCGCAATGTGCTGGTGCGAGGCAAATCGTGACAAAGGGGACGGTCCTTTCCGGCACATTTTTTGACCGGTTTTGTTTTTGAAATTTTATAGAGAAATGTAATATAGCAAATTCTATAGAGAGATGTAGTAAAGCGGGCGCTGTATAGACAGGGAGTCTATACAGCGCCAGTGTTTTTGGCAATCATAATATTTTTCAAAGAATTCCCAGGAGCAGACTGTTTTCTGATTTTCGAAAGGACCAAATCAAACCCGAAAGACAAATCCGACAGAGACAAATCCGTCAGAGACAAATCCGACAGAGGCAAATCCGTCAGAGGCAAATCTGACAGAGAAAAATCCGACAGAGGTAACTCCGACAGAGGCAAACCCGGGCGGAGATACCCCACACCCCGCAGGATATAATTTTGACAGAGATCAATTGAAAGGAGATCAATCAATCATATGTTATCACTCTTTTTACATGCTCGCTCCACGATGCCCCGGCTGATTCCGGTGAGACGCTCAATCTGCCGGAAGGTGAGTCCTTTATTGCGGAACATACGAAGATAGTTGTTTCGTTCAGCTTTCCCAAGAGTCCGGAGATGTGATATGTTTTCACCTCCGAGACAGTTCTGAATGACAGATAAGGCCCATGCGTCGTCCTTTTTTTGCGGTCCGTTATAGTCAAGGATATGTCCGGCATCATCCTCCTCCGCGGCATTCATAAAAGCGCGGTATGCGGACACGTCTCCAAGAATATTCCGGATGCCGGAGGTGTCTACTATGGAGTTCTCAACGCCGTATAGGGCATAGCTGCTCCACTTGTATGCGGAAAGTGGGCAGATTCCGGCTTTTTGAGGATTTTTTAAAATGTAACGGAGCACAACAAGGAGGTGTGACTCATTCTTGATCGGCTCGCTCAAATAGCGGCCCTGAAACACGTGGCCGACCCGCTGATATTTTTTGTTAAAATAAATCGCATAGCTTGTTCCAATTCTTTTCATGAATGTGGACACGTTCTGTCCGTTACCATTTACCAGTAGATGGACATGGTTTTCCATCAGGCAATATGCGCACAATGTTATGTCGCATTCGTTGCAAAGTCTTTGGAGGAGGCTCAGATAGTAGTGATAATCGCCATCCTCCTCAAACAAAATCTGTTTTCCATTTCCTCGAACAATCAAGTGCTGGTATCTGGTGGGACTTTCGATTCTCGGTACTCTGGACATGCTTTCATCCCCCTTTTTTGCATATTGAAGTTATTAGTTTTTAATGGAAATGATATAACAGGACTGCCTCCGTATTTCTTTTGGGTCAGGTTATTACAACAGGATTGCCTCCGTATTTCTTTTGGGTCGGATTATTACAACAGGACTGCCTCCGTATTTCTCCTCAATTGGTTTTTGCAACAGGGCTGCCTTCGCATTTCTTCTCAATCGGTTTTTGTAGCAGGATTGCCTCTATATTTCTTTTGAATCGGATTATAAAAAATAGTAGCAGCCCTTATTATTTTCGGATGTCTGTTTTTGGTAGGATCAGGACAGTTTGTCCGGGATTGGAACCAGCTTTTTTTGAATCTGTAAATAAAAAAACCCTGTAACTGAATCTGTTTTTTGGGAAAACCGCGCCAGGAAGGACCGTCCCCTTTGTCACGGGGAAAACCGCGCCAGGAAGGACCGTCCCCTTTGTCATGGTCTCCTCCGGCTCATTTCCGGGCGGCGGCGCGGATCTCCTGGAGGTCGATGCCGCACTGGCGGATGTGGTACTGGAGGTTCTGGCGGGAGAGTCCCATTTCGGCAGCGGCTTTGGTGATGTTGCCGTTGTTTTTGAGCAGGATCTGGTAGATGCTCTGCCGGCGGATCTCATTGACGGTGTCCTTCAGGGCCACGTTGTCGGCCGGTCTGCTGAGGACGACAGCGTCGGCTGCAGCGGTCGGTGCGGCGGTGACGGCGGCCTTTTTGATGTGGGAGATCCGGGCAGGGAGATATTCGGAGGTGAGAAGTTCGGCATCCTCCGGGAGTCTGCGGATGGCGTGTTCGATCGCCTGCTTGAGTTCCTTGATATTGCCCGGCCAGCGGTATTTCCTGAAAAGGGAAAAAACGTTGTCGGAGACGGTCACGATCTGTCTCTTGTACTTGCGGTTGCAGCTGTTGACGAATTCCAGGGTCAGCGGAATGATGTCCGCCCGGCGGTTGCGCAGGGGCGGAACCATGATGCAGTGGTGCTGCAGGATGCTGTAGAGGGCCGGGTCCAGTTTGTGCAGCTCGATGGCCTTGTCAGGCGAGAAAGAGGTGCTGAGGATCAGGCGGGCATTGAGCCGGACCGGGCGGTCGTCGCTGATGCGGGAAAAAACGCCTCTCTGCACCGCGTGCAGGAGTCTGTGCTGCAGGGGCAGGGGCATGGCGTCCAGGTCTGACAGGTAGAGGGTACCGTCCTCTGCCTGCTCCAGCAGGCCTTTTTTGTCCTCGGCTTCGGGGTAGGCGCCGCGGACCGTGCCAAAGAGCATCTCCTCCAGGAGGACCTGGGGAAGGGAGGCGCAGTTGAACTGCAGGAAAGGCCGGGTGCTGCGTCTGCTGGCCAGGTGCATGGACTGGGCGAGGAAGTGCTTGCCGGTCCCGTTCTCGCCGTACAGGAGGATGACCTGGTCTGTTGAGGCAGCCTCTCTGCAGGTCTTGACCGTATTGCGCGCGACCGCGCTGTGCTGGACAAAGTCTTCGAAGTGGTGCCGGGCCTGAAGGATGCCTTCGGTCTCAGAGGAATCCGCGCTTTTCCCGGAGGCGGGCGGCAGGGCAGCCGCGCGGGCCTGCTCATAGCGGAGCAGGCGGTCCTGGAGGTCGATTACCTTGCGCTGCAGGCTGCTGGCCGTGTCCCAGTCCTCCAGGACGGAGAAGGCGCCCAGTGTGTCGCTGCCGCGGAGAACCGGGAAGAAGTTGGCGATCGTCTCCCTGCGCTGTCCGCTGCGGGTGTGATAATACTGGCGGTGGTTGAGAGAGGGCGTCCGGGTCTGCCGGGTCTGGGGGATGCTCAGCGGAGAGGTGTCCTCATTTTCATAAACATTATTGATGTGCTCCCCGCGGACCTTTTCAAAGACCAGGTCATCGATCTCCAGGGCGGCGGCATTGCAGAAATACATGCGGTCTTCTTCGTCGCAGATGACGACGGCCTCATGGATCTGGTCAAGGGCGGTGACCGCCATGTCCAGGGCGTGGTCCCGGGAGGCGTCGCGGAGGATCAGGAGGCGGGTATCCCCGGGGAGGAGGGGGTGCTGCAGGAGCGCCGTGCAGGCCGCATAGCGCCCGAAGGCGATCCGGGCATAGGCCGTGGGCGTGCTCTCTGCGGGGAGGACCTCCCTGAAAAAGGTCGTTCCCGTGCCTGTTCCTGCCGTGACCTGCTCCGCCTTGTCGGCCGGGGCATGGCTTCCCTCTTTTCCCTCTTTTGCCCGGAGCGATTCTACGAGGGGGATCAGGCCCGCCGGGAGCTTTTGCCCCGGGAGCTGGCCTTCTCCGGAGAGCAGGAGGTCAGCCTGGTCATTGATAGAGATAATAGTGTAGTCGGTATTGATCAGGACACAGGCAGCCCCGCAGTCCGAGAGCAGATCAATCAGAGACAGATAATTCATAAAAGCCTCCCTTGCAAATTGGCGCAAATATTTTTTGCTGCACAAAAGGCACTATAGCACATATAAGGAAAATTGTATAGTGAAAAAAGTAGGCGTCCGGCACGGGTATAAAAAAATCAGGCGTCCGGCACGGGTATAAAAAAAGCGGCTGCCCGGCACGGGGGAGTGTCGGGCAGCCGCAGATGGCAAGAGAGAGTTGTAATGGTTAAACAGACCGCCGAGGGGGTCGGGACTATTTCATTCCTGAATGGAATCAAAGGGCCATCTTGTAGATCTCGGCAGCGATCTCGCGGCTCAGCTTCATGAAGTTGCCGTGGTTGGGAGCGCCGTTGAACATATCGTCGACCATAGCGGGAATGTCGGCCTCTGTGCCGCCGATCTCGGTGATGGTGGTGGGAAGGTGCATGGACTTGATCCACTCTGCGTACTTCTCGATACCGGTTAGAGCGGTCTCCTCGGGATTCTCAAAGTTCATCTGAACGCCGAAGACGCGGTTTGCGAACTGAGCGAAGCGCATGACATCTTCTTTGTAGACATAGCGCATCCAGCTGGGGAAGAGGATGCCCAGGCCTGCGCCGTGAGAGCACTTGAAGAAGGTGGAGAGCTGGTTCTCGAGGTGGTGTGTGCCCCAGTCCTGTGCACGGCCTACGCCGGTGATGTTGTTGTGTGCGATGGTGCCGGCCCACATGACGTTTGCGCGTGCCTCGTAGTTCTGAGGATCCGCGATCAGTCTTCTGGACTCCTTGACCATGGTGATCATGACTGCCTCGAGGAGACGGTCTGTGATCTCGACCTCTTTGGTCTTTGTGAAATAGCGCTCCATGCAGTGAGCCATGATGTCGGTGATGCCGCTGGCAGTCTGGTACTCGGGCAGAGTCATGGTCAGCTCAGGGTTCATGACTGCGAAAACGGGACGAAGGATATCACCTTCTGCGCATCTCTTGAGGTTGTCCTCGGAGGTGACGACGGAGTCAGTGGAAGCCTCGGAGCCGGTGGCTGCGATGGTCAGAACGACACCGACGGGAAGGGCCTTCGTGACGATGGGGCATGTGCCATCATAGAAATCCCAGAAGTTGCCATCATAGACTGCGCCGAGCGCGATGCCCTTGGCGGAATCGATCGTGGAGCCGCCGCCGACGGGAAGCAGGAAGTCAACGCCTTCCTTACGGGCAATCTCGATACCCTCGCGGACCAGCTCTGCTCTGGGGTTGGGCTGTGCGCCGCCGAGCTCGACATAGGGAATATTCTCAGCCTCCAGGGAAGCTTTGACGCGGTCCAGCAGACCGGAGCGGATGACAGAACCGCCGCCGTAGTGGATCATGACCTTGGTGCCGCCGAACTTCTTGACCAGCTGGCCGGTCTGATTCTCAGTGCCTCTGCCAAACTGAAAATATGTGGGGCTGTAGAATGTAAAGTTATCCATGGAGACCTCCTTAAAAATAATAATGATCTAAATTGTACGGAATCAAACAGATACGAATTTGAATGGAATAGTTCCGGTGCCGGAATGAGAAAAGCTCCAGGAATCTTCCGGCGGATTCAGTTCTTTTTTGTAGTTTTATTATAAAAAACACACTGCAGAAAGGTTTTGCAGTGTGTCGACAATCTTTTGCACTATCTCAGCCGGAATGGGAGGGGACGGGCCGGAAAATGAAACGAGCCGGAGGACGATTCCCATCCTCTCCGGCTCGTTTGTCACCTGGTCATCATTCAATCCTTTCAATAAAAAAGGTTTTTCTAACGGAAGTCCTCCACATTGATCCCGTAGCGTTTGATGCGGTACTGGAGGTTCTGCCGGCTCATGTGCAGGATGCGGGCGGACCGGGAGATGTTGCCCTTGTTCTCGGCCAGGACCTTGCAGAGGGTCTGGCGCTCCACGTTCTGCAGGCGCTCCTGCAGGGGCCGGTCGGTCTGCCCGGCGGGAGCTTCACCCCCCCTGGAAGGCGCGGCGGCAGGCCCTGCTGCATCCGGATATGCCGGATCCGATGCTGCAAAACCCGGCGCTGTGGAACCCGGCGCTGCGGGAGCCGGCTTTTCAGGGGTGCCCGCGGCGTCATAAGGCTGCCAGTTCCTGTCTGCGGACAGGTCCGGGACCGGGGCGGCCGCGATCTCCTCGTCGGAGAGGAGGTTCTGGGGGATATATTCGGGTGTGATCAGGTCGAAGGGGTCGGGCAGGATATTCATGGCGTGCTCGATGGCGTGCTGGAGCTCGCGCACATTGCCCGGCCAGCTGTAGGCCTGGAAGATCTCCATGGTGACATCGTCGATGCTGCGGACCCGCCGCATCATGGTGGCATTACAGTCGGCGATAAAGTGGCTGACCAGGAGCGGGATATCCGCCTTGCGTTCGCGCAGGGGCGGGATGTTGATGCCCACGACGCCCAGGCGGTAAAAGAGGTCCTCGCGCATTTTGCCCTCGGCGACAGCCTGGCGGGGCGGCACGTTGGTGCAGGAGAGGACGCGGACATCGATGGGAGTCTCTGCGGTGCCGCCGACCCGGCGCACCGTGCCCTCCTGCAGGACCCGGAGGAGCTTGGCCTGGAGAGAAATATTCATGGAATTGATCTCATCCAGCAGGAGCGTCCCGTGGTTGGCCTGCTCAAAGAGGCCGGCCCGGTTCTCGGCCCCGGTGTAGGCGCCCTTGACAGAGCCGAAGAGCAGGCTCTCCAGGAGGTTTTCCGGCAGGGCGGCGCAGTTGATGGCCAGGAAGGGCCCGTCCCTGCGGGGGCTGGCGTTGTGGATGCTCTGGGCGAAGAGCTCCTTGCCGGTGCCGGTCTCGCCGTAAATGATGACAGAGGAATCCGTCCGCGCGACCTGCTTACACTGCTTGACAACCTTGCACATCTTTTTGTCCGCGCAGATGATATCCGCAAAGGTATAGCGGGCAGTCAGAGGGCTCTTGGCCCGCGCACGGCTCCCGGCCCCCTTCTGCGCCCCATCCCGGCCTGCCCGGCCCTTGCCGGTCCCGGAAGAAGCGGAATGTCCGGAGCCGTCGTAATCTATGGAGGATGCCTGGGCCGTCAGCTTTTCCTGCAGGTCGATGATCTGCTTGTGCAGGGCGTTGACCGTGCTCCAGTCCTCCAGCAGATTGAAGGCACCCAGAGCCCTGCCGTGCCTGAGGACCGGCCAGGTGTTGGCGACCGCATCGACCGACTTGCCGTGCCGGGTCGCGTAGCGCTGGCGGTAGTTGAGAAGGGGCGCATGCGTCCTGACGACCTGAGGAAGAGGACACTCGCTCCCGTCCTCCATACGGTAGATCCTGTCGATCTTTTCCCCCAGCTCATTCTCCGCCACGATGGAATCCATGCGGGAGGCGGCCGCGTTGCAGTAGTAGAGCCGGCCGTCCTCGTCGCTGATGACGACGCCCTCCGTGAGCCGGGAGACCACATCGCCCAGGACCGTGCACAGATGGTCGGCGGACGCGTCCCGGAAGACAATCAGCTGCAGACCCTCCGGCAGGCCGGGAAAAGGCTCTGTCTCCTGCCGCACGACATATTCGCCGTAGGCGACCCTGCAGAAGGAAGGATTGTCGGGAGGATCGAGCAGACCTGCCAGACCACCGGGCAGGGGACTGCCCTCGGCCAGACCTGTGCCGTGGAGCAGCCTGACGCCGGCCTCGTTGATCTTCAGAATGGTGTCAGACTTGTTTCTGGCCACTAAAAGCGCCCCCAGCCCGCAGCGGGAGAGGGTCTGAAAAGGTTCTTCGCAGAGCTGGTCAAGATAATCCATGGAAAAAGAATCTATATGCTGATCCACAAAAATACCCCCTGTGATGATATATCTTTGGATTATTATATTATTACATAGCTGTATAGAGGATTGTTGATAATAAATTGGGAAAAGATGGCTGTTTATTTGAAATGCGGACGAGACAAAGGCGAGACAAAGGGGACGGTCCTCAATGTGGGC
>DGUF01000195.1:0-390 GCA_002394525.1 Lachnospiraceae bacterium UBA4317
GGGGCTTCGATGAAGCCGTATTCGTTGATCCGCGCATAGGTCGCCAGGGAGCCGATCAGACCGATGTTCGGGCCTTCAGGCGTCTCGATGGGGCAGATGCGGGAATAATGGCTGTAGTGAACGTCGCGGACCTCCATGCCCGCGCGGTCGCGGTTCAGACCGCCTGGGCCCAGGGCGGACAGACGGCGCTTGTGGGTCAGCTCGCCGAGGGGGTTGTTCTGGTCCATAAACTGGGACAGCTGGGAGGATCCAAAGAACTCCTTGACTGCCGCCTGGACGGGTTTGATATTGATCAGGGACTGGGGAGAGATCTCCTCGGAGGAGTCATGGGTGGTCATGCGCTCGCGGACCACGCGCTCCAGCCTGGACAGACCGATGCGGTACTGGTTC
>DGUF01000195.1:483-2410 GCA_002394525.1 Lachnospiraceae bacterium UBA4317
GTTGCCCAGATGGTCGATATCGTCATCGCTGCCGATCCCGTACTCGATGTGCATGTTGTAGTTGATGGAGGCGATGATATCCTCCTTGGTCACATGCTTGGGAACCAGCTCATGCACACTCCTGCGCAGGATGTCGCCCAGAGCCTCGGGATCCTCGCTCTCCTGGAAGCGGACCAGGATCTCGCGAAGGGCGGGATAGTAGACCTTCTCCGTGATGCCGAAATCCTCGGGATTGCAGTCGACATAGTGGTCCAGGTCGACCATGAGGTTGGAAAGGACCTTGACGTCGCGCTCCTCTGTCCGGATCATGACATAAGGCACAGCCGCGTTCTGGATCTGGTCGGCCATCTCCCTGGTGACAGTATCCCCGGCGCTGCCGAGAATATCCCCGTTGGCCTCATCCACAACATCCTCAGCCAGCACATGGCCGGTGATCCTGCTGCGCATGGAAAGCTTCTTGTTGAATTTATAGCGGCCCACCTTGGCCAGATCATATCTCCTGGAATCAAAGAACATGGAGTTGATCAGGCTGTCCGCGCTCTCGACGGAAAGGGGCTCACCCGGCCGGATCTTCTTGTAGAGCTCGAGCAGACCGGATTCAAAATCGTGGGACGGGTCCTTGGCGAAGCTGGCGCGGAGCTTGGGCTCATCGCCGAAGAGCTCGACGATCTCCTCATCCGTTCCGATTCCCAGTGCGCGCACCAGAACAGTGACAGGCACCTTTCTGGTCCTGTCCACACGGACATAAAACACATCGTTGGCATCTGTCTCATATTCCAGCCAGGCGCCCCTGTTGGGGATCACCGTGCAGGAAAACAGCTTCTTGCCGAATTTATCCTTATCGATGCCGTAGTAGATACCGGGGGAACGAACAAGTTGGCTGACGATGACACGCTCGGCGCCGTTGATCACGAAGGTTCCGTTCTTGGTCATCAGCGGAAGATCTCCCATAAAGATCTCCTGGCCCTTGATCTCGCGGTTGTTCTCCTTGTCATACAGCTGAACAAACACTTTCAGAGGCGCCGCATAGGTGCGGTCCCCTTCCTTGCACTTCTCGATCGAATACTTGGCATCCTTCTCCTCGAACCTGTAACCGGAAAAAGTCAGGCTGAGATGTCCGCTGTAGTCCTCGATCGGAGAAATATCGTCCAATACTTCCTGAAGTCCCTTATCACGAAACCACTGATAGGAGTTCTTCTGAACTTCGATCAGATTCGGCATGGGCAGGACTTCCTTCTGACGCTGATAGCTCATCCGGATATTCTTGCCGCTGCCTGTAGGATGTATCCTGTATTTTTCCATCTAATTCACCCCGTTAATCTGTGAGTATTCCATCTGCTCCCCTGCCGGGAGCCGCACGCCGTATACGGTCTGGCCGCATCACCGGGTGGTTTTTTCGGACAGCCTTCCCCATTTTTGTATGTTTGGAGCCGTTTATCCAGACACGATCCCGCGCCGGAGCAGCACCGGCTCCCGTGAAAAGGCTATAGAAATGCACGCAAAAAAGATGCGAATAACATTCTACTACTGCATTCGCTTCAAGTCAACAATTATTTTTTATTATATGCAAAAATTATTTCTCAACATGCCGGCCGGATCAGGGCTGAAATGGGGAAGGAAACGGCCGGCCAGAATCTGGCCGGCCGCTTTATTTGAAAATTTTCGATCAGTCGGAAAAGACAGATTACTTGAGGGTAACCTTTGCGCCCTGCTCCTCGATCTTGGCCTTGATGGACTCGGCCTCTTCCTTGGAGACACCTTCCTTGATGTTCTTGGGAGCGCCCTCGACCAGCTCCTTGGCTTCCTTCAGGCCAAGGCCGGTGATCTCACGGACAACCTTGATAACCTTGATCTTCTGTGCGCCGAAGTCAGTCAGCTCGACGTCGAACTCGGTCTTCTCTTCCTCAGCGGCTGCTGCGGGGCCGGC
>DGUF01000195.1:2490-3071 GCA_002394525.1 Lachnospiraceae bacterium UBA4317
GCCATGACAACACCGGCTGCTGCGGAGACACCAAACTCCTCTTCGCAGGCCTTGACGAGCTCGTTCAGTTCCATAACGGACAGCTCTTTGATCGCTTCGATAAATTCAGCAGTAGTAAGTTTAGCCATTGTATGACCTCCTTATAATCAAATCTCAAAATAATAAAAACTGAAATCATTCCCTGCCGCAGTCATTCTCTTGATTCTCAGGCGGCTACACCGCCTCCGGCAGGCTTGTGCGGATTATTCCGCAGCGGGAGCAGCCTCTCCGCCATCCTTCTCCGCGATCTGATTGATGACGCGGGCGAAGTTTGCGATGGGGGACCTCATGCTGCCGAGCAGTCTTCCGAGCAGGATCTCTCTGGAAGGGATCTGAGAGACCTCCTCAAGAGCCTTGACATCGAGGACTCTGCCCTCTACGACACCGCCCTTGACCTCCAGATTCTTAGCAGTCTTGGCGAACTCGTAAATGATCCTCGCGGGAGCGGTAGCGTCGTCCTTGGAGACCGCCATAGCGCTGGGGCCGTTGAGCAGATCGGAAAGGCCTTCGAACTCGGTTCCCTTGAACGCGAAGTTCATCAT
>DGUF01000195.1:3130-5290 GCA_002394525.1 Lachnospiraceae bacterium UBA4317
AAGTTCATCATCGTGTTCTTGTAAACCTTGTAGAATACGCCGGCCTCACGGAGCTGTTTACGGAGTTCCGTATCCTGCTGAACTGTCAGTCCTCTGTGGTCAACCAGGACCAGAGACTGGGCGCCGTCGATCTTCTCGGAAATTTCCTGAACGACAGGCTGTTTCAATTCAACTTTTGCCATTATCTTACCTCCTATTAGATTTCTTTGCAGCGCTCACCTGATTCGCTGCATTTTCCGACGGAGAGTAAAAAAGACTCTCTGCCGCGAAGACAGAGAGCCGGAATATCGATCATCAGCCTTTTCCCTGACGGCCTGCCTGATGCAGGCCCCGGTCCGGGCCGGTCTCATCGAATCATTACTCATCCTCGGCGGGTGGAATACCTTTACGCTTCCGGCCGCGGCAAAGCCGCCTGCCGTCTGCACCCGCTATCTTCGGTGGGTGAAAACCTGCTGCCGCCGCCCGTCTCCGGATCAGTCCGGATGGCGAAAGACCGGCAACAGTTTGTAATGTAGCACTCCCGGAGGATCCTGTCAAGAGGAAATTTCCGAGGTGCTGGATTTTCATAACAGCACCCTCTTATGAAAGCTCCGCTTTCATAAGCGTTGCCGGACAGAGGCGCTTCGCGCCCATGAATCGCCCGCGATTCATTTCCGATGTGCTGTTTTTAATACCTGTTACAAACAACCTTGACGCCAGGGCCCATGGTGGTTGCAAGAGAGATGCTCTTGATGTACTGGCCCTTGACAGCCGCGGGTCTTGCCTTGACGATGGCGTCGATCAGAGCGGTGTAGTTGTCGAGCAGCTGCTCCTCGGTGAAGGAAGCCTTGCCGATCGGGCAGTGGATGATGTTGGACTTGTCCAGTCTGTACTCGATCTTACCTGCTTTGATATCGTTGATGGCCTTGGTGACATCCATGGTGACGGTACCGGCCTTGGGGTTCGGCATGAGGCCCTTGGGACCGAGGATACGGCCGAGACGACCGACAACACTCATCATGTCAGGTGTGGCAACGACAACATCAAAGTCAAGCCATCCATCGTTCTGGATACGGGGAAGGAGCTCCTGGCCGCCGACGAAATCAGCGCCTGCTGCCTGAGCCTCATCCAGCTTCGCGCCCTTTGCGAAAACGAGCACGCGGACCTTCTTGCCGGTTCCGGCGGGAAGGACAACAGCGCCGCGGATCTGCTGATCAGCGTGACGGCCGTCGCAGCTGGTACGGATATTGATTTCGATGGTCTCATCAAATTTTGCAGTTGCAGTCTTTTTTACAAGGGCGATCGCATCAGCCGGCTCATAAACAGCAGCGCGGTCGACGAGCTTCGCCGCATCAGTATACTTCTTTCCGTGTTTCATTTCCAATTCCTCCTATCGGCGATTCTCATTCTGCTACAGTGATGCCCATGCTTCTGGCTGTGCCGGCGATCATGCTCATGGCAGCCTCAAGGCTTGCCGCATTGAGATCGGGCATCTTGAGCTCGGCGATCTCCTTGATCTGGTCCTTAGTGACCTGACCGACCTTTTCCTTGTTCGGAACACCGGAGGCCTTCTGGAGGCCTGCAGCTTTCTTGAGCAGAACTGCCGCGGGGGGTGTCTTGGTAATGAAGCTGAAGCTTCTGTCCGCGTAGACCGTGATGACAACAGGGATGATCAGGTCACCCTTGTCGGCGGTCCTGGCGTTGAACTCCTTGGTGAACTGAACGATGTTGACACCGTGCTGACCAAGGGCAGGTCCTACCGGGGGAGCGGGAGTTGCTTTGCCGGCCGGAATCTGCAATTTGATGTAACCAGTTACTTTCTTAGCCATTTTTCCTCCTTTGTGGTATACGCAGCATGGCTGCTGCTCCCACGAACGTTAAACTACTATATACCGGCCTGCAGACCGGCACATCTCACGAATTTCTGCGGATCTCGGCAAACCCGATCTCGACGGGCGTCTCGCGCCCGAAGAGCTCCACGTTGATCGTGGCGGACTGTTTGCTGTAATCCATTTTCTGGACGATGCCGACGGTGTCCTTCCAGATGCCCGCGACGACAGACACGCTGCTTCCCACCTCGAAATCGACAGATATATTTTTGACCCGGATGCCGAGCGGCTTCATCTCCGCTTCCGTCAGCGGGACAGGCTTGCTGCCCGGACCGACGAAGCCGGTGACGCC
>DGUF01000195.1:5476-17424 GCA_002394525.1 Lachnospiraceae bacterium UBA4317
CGCACCTCAAAGATCTGGTTCTCCAGATGACGGTTTTCGATGGTCTTCTCAATATTGATCTTGACCTTGTTCTCGTATCCGGAGTAGGTATGGGCGACATACCACTTGGGTTCATCCGTGATCGCGCTCTCATCGAGCTGATCCTCTTCCGGTGCGCCCTCCTGCGCCGCAAGGGAAGCCGCGACTGCCGCCGCCTCCTCCGCGTCCGCCGAAGCAGACGGTCCGTCCGTGCCCGCCTCCTCCAAAAGCGCCTGTGCCCTGGCCTCCTCGGCCTTTTCAATGTCCGCCGCGTGAGCGGAAAAATCAGGGCGTCTGATCTGGCGCACTCCGGGGAGAATACCGGGCTTCAGCCTTGCCTTCGCCGGCTTTGCATCGAAGTTGTTCTCTGCCATTCATCTACCTCATCAAACTCAACCGCAGCTGTCCGTCATGCAGACAGCCGCACTCAGCCTTGTTCCGATACTGCCTTCACGCATTGATCTTTACGAGCAGATCGATCAGATTCTGAGCGCCGTAATCGAGGACTGCGATCAGCAGCGCAGTGATCGCTGTGGCGCACACAACTGCGATCAGCTGTTTGACTATGGTCTCGCGGCCGGGCCAGATGATCTTGGCGAACTCTGTCCTGACTCCTTTAAAAAAGGATGTTTTACCGGCTTTATTTGCCTTTCCATTCTCATTCGCTGCCATGAATGACTCCTTATTTAGTCTCTTTGTGAACGGTGTGCTTCCTGCAGAATCTGCAGTACTTCTTCATCTCAAGACGCTCCGGATGTGTTTTCTTATCCTTAGTTGTGTTATAATTTCTCTGCTTGCACTCAGTGCATGACAATGTGATCCTTGTACGCATGCCGAACCTCCAATATATAAGATATATATTATGCGTTGAGTTTTCTTTCCTTCGCGGAACCGCCGCGCCGGAGAATCGTGCCGCTGCAGCGTCGTCTCACCGGCTTTTCGCGCAAAAAAAAAAGACCTTTTGCAACCTTTGATATACAATAGCACAGAAGGCCACACCCGTCAACCAGAAAAAAAACAGGAATCGCTGCCATGAAAAAAAAGACATCACTCGCATGGGAAAAGATACGGAATCTTCTGCTGGTCCTCCTGCCCGTCCTCATCCTGCTGGCCCTGGCCCGCAATGCCGCCATAGCCCACAGGGCCCGCCGGGAGATCCTCGACCGGGACACGACGCCCCCTCAGATCTTTCTGACCAGGGACCACAGATACTTTGTCGGCCCCGGCGAACAGTACGAGGAGGAGGGCTACGCCGCCTACGACGACCGGGACGGGGATATCACCAAAAAGGTGGAGATCTCCATCTCAAAGGATATGGTCCAGTACAAGGTCCGGGATGAGGCCGGCAATATCACGATCCGCTGCAGACGGATCCCCTACGCCGGGCAGGAGGAGGAAAGAGCCTCCCTGCCGGAAGAGGATACAGCTGCTTCTCAGAAGGGGGAGACAGCTGATTCTCAGAAGGAGGAGACAGCCGCTCCGCAGCAGTAAAGCAGCAAAAAGCCTGCCCGCCGTCAGAACTGACGACAGGCAGGTTTTTTATCCGGCTTTCTATTTCAGACTTTTTCTGTTCACCGCTCAGCGGTCCCGGGATCAGGCCAGGGCAGCGGTGATGATCGCCATGGAGTAGACTTCCAGAGCGTTGCAGCCTCTGGACAGGTCATTGATGGGAGCGTTCAGACCCAGAAGGATAGGGCCGTAGGCATCGAAGTTACCGAAACGCTGCGCGATCTTGTAGCCGATGTTGCCCGCGTTGATGTCGGGGAAGATGAAGGTGTTGGCGTGACCGGCGACGTCCCAGCCGGGAACCTTGGTCTGCGCGACACGAGGGGAAACCGCTGCGTCGAACTGGATCTCACCGCAGATGGGAAGGTTGGGATATTTCTCCTTGGCCTTGGCAGCTGCATTGTGCATCTTGGTGACATCAGGATCCTTTGCGGAGCCGTTGGTGGAGAAGGAAAGGAAGGCGACCTGAGGGTCTACGCCGAAGACCTTGGCGCACTCAGCGGTCTCGCCGCAGATCTCTACCAGATCATCCTCTGTGGGATGGATGTTGATGGCGCAGTCACCCATGGCGACGACTTCGTTCTCACCGGTCGCGGAAGGACGGACCAGGATGAAGCAGGAGGATACGATGCTGTTGCCGGGCTTGGTCTTGATGATCTGCAGAGCAGGACGGACCGTGTCAGCCGTGGAATAGGTCGCTCCGCCCAGCAGGCAGTCAGCGATGCCCATCTGAACCAGCATGGTTCCGAAATAGTTGCTCTGGGAAAGAATCGGGCGGGCCTTCTCAGGAGTCATGCCCTTGCTCTTTCTGATCTCGCAGAAAGCATCTACGACTTCGTCGAATTTCTCATAGTTCGCGGGGTCGATGATATTGGCGCCGCGGATATTGTAACCCTCTACCTCAGCGGCCTTCTGGATCTCATCCTCGTTGCCGAGCAGAATAGGGGTCAGGAAGCTGCTGGCCAGAAGTCTGGAAGCCGCCTCAAGGATACGAGGATCGGAGCCCTCGGTAAAGACAATCGTCTTGGGGTTCTTTTTCAGCTGCTGAATCATAGAGCCAAAGCCATACATAATGAAACCTCCCTTACAAAACAAATGACTGTTAATAATGCAGTAAATCAGTTACAAAAAAGCTTCAGGTCAACCACTACCGGAGAGCAGGCCGCTTTGGAGGCCCGTCTCTTCTTCATATTACCCTTGACAAACATTTTAGCATGAACTTTCCAAACTGTCCTTATTTTTTCCTCTTTTTTGATTCGAATCTGCACAGAATTGTATACAAATATGCGGTTCCAGCCGGGACCTCCGGATGGTCCGGACTTGTTTTTTCCTTTCCCTGTGCTATACTTCTCCAAAGCTATGAACATGTATATCAGCTTTTCATTACAATAATAAGGAGAGAACCATTGAAAAAGATCGCCATTTTAGGTTCCACAGGTTCTATCGGCAGGCAGACCCTTGACGTCGTCAGGCAGCAGGGAGACCTGGAGGTCACCGCCCTCTGCGCCAGACGCAGCGTGGATCTGATGGAGGCCCAGATCCGGGAGTTCCACCCCCGCAGGGCAGTCCTCTACGACTCCGATGCGGCCGCCGACCTCCGGGACCGGGTCCGGGACCTGGACGTCCAGGTCCTCTCGGGCATGGAGGGCCTCCTGGAGACAGCCGCCATGGACGACTGCGAATATTTCGTCACCGCGATCATGGGCATGGTAGGCGTCCGGCCGACCGTCGCCGCGATCGAGAGCGGCAAAAAGATCGCCCTGGCCAACAAGGAGACCCTGGTCACCGCGGGGCATATCATCATGCCGCTGGCAGCCGGAAAGGGAGTCCCCATCCTGCCGGTCGACAGTGAGCACAGCGCCATTTTCCAGTGCCTCAACGGAGAGGCGGGCAACCGGATCGCGAAGATCTGGCTCACGGCATCGGGCGGCCCCTTCCGCGGAAGGACCCCGGAGGAATTGAAGGACATCCGGCCCGAAGACGCCCTCAAACACCCCACCTGGGCCATGGGCCCCAAGATCACGATCGACTCCTCGACCCTGGTCAACAAGGGGCTGGAGGTCATCGAGGCCCGCTGGCTCTTTGACGTCGACCCCTCCCGCATCCAGGTCCTGGTCCACCCGCAGAGCGTCATCCACTCCATGGTGGAATATGAGGACGGCGGGGTCATGGCTCAGCTGGGCGTCCCGGACATGAGGCTGCCCATCCAGTATGCCCTCTATTATCCGGAGCGCCGACCCATGCCCGGCCAGAAGCCCGACTTCTATTCGCTGGGACAGATCACCTTCGAGCGCCCCGACACAGACACCTTCCCCGCCCTCAGCCTGGCCTACGAGGCCATCCGCAGGGGCGGCAACATCCCGACCGCCCTCAACGCGGCGGATGAGTTCGCAGTCAGCATGTTCCTCTCGGGCAGGATCGCCTATCCGGAGATCGTCGACATGATCCGCCACAGCATGGAGACCTGCCGCTTCATCGAGTCTCCCAGCCTGGACCAGATCTTTGAGACCGAGCAGGAGGTCGTGGAGCTCCTGTCCGGATGGAAGTTCCGGGGCTGAAACAGCCATTCACGGTTTGTCAGCGTCGAAGCCGGGCGGATCACAAATAGAGAAAAAACGGATAGAGAAGGCAAAAAGCCTCTTCTATCCGTTTTCTTATTGTCCTTCCATATTCCTGCAGTTCCGCTCTTTTGCGGGAACCTATGCGGTTTTCGCAATTATGCAGGGCTGCGTCAGGCCCCTGTCCTGTCCAGGATCCTTTTCGCGACAGACTCCGCGTCGAGTCCCAGCTCTCTGCTAAGAAGGTCCGGGGCCCCGTGCGGGACAAAGCGGTCGGGAATGGAGATATTGATCAGAGGGACCTCGACCCCCTGGTCGGCATACCAGGCCGCGACATGCTCCCCGAAGCCTCCGCTCCGGACATTTTCCTCCATGGTGACGATCATCCGGTACCTGGCCGGCGCCTCCCGCAGGAAGCCCTCGTCGATGGGCCTGACGAAGCGCGCGTTGGCGATGGAGCTCTCCACCCCGCGCGCGGCCAGGAGCCTTCTGACCTCCTCCGCCGTCTTCACCATGCTCCCCACGGCATAGAGCAGGACGCCGCCCTCTTCGCAGATCATCTCGGGCTTTCCCAGCTCCAGCGGGGTGCGGTGGTCCGCCAGCCCCTCGTAGGCCGCCCCGCGCGGATAGCGGATCGCGGCAGGCCTCCCCAGCGCCAGCGCGAAGCGGAGCATGTCCTCCAGCTCCTGCCTGTTCTTGGGCGCCATGACCGTCATCCCGGGAGCCGAGGACAGGTAGGACAGGTCAAAGATCCCCTGGTGGGTCTCTCCGTCCGCCCCGACGATCCCGGCCCGGTCGACCGCGAAGACCACCGGCAGCTGCTGCAGGCAGACATCCTCCACGATCTGGTCATAGGCCCGCTGCAAAAAGGTCGAGTAGACCGCGAAGACCGGCTTGAGACCTCCCGCCGCCAGACCGGCGGCAAAGCTGACCGCATGCTGTTCCGCGATCCCGACATCGAAAAAGCGGTCCGGGTAACGCCTGCGGAAGCGGCTCAGGCCGACGCCGTCCTCCATGGCGGCCGTGATCCCGACCAGGCCGGGCTCCTCCTTTGCGAGCCGCAGCATGGCCGAGGAAAAAACATCCGAGTAGGACTTTTTCCCGCTGCCGCCCGCGGGCTCTCCGGTCTCGACCACAAAGGGAGGGGTCCCGTGAAAGCGGGCGGGGTTCATCTCCGCCGGCAGATAGCCGGCCCCCTTCTTGGTGCAGACATGGATCAGGACCGCCTTGTTGACGCGTTTGGCATCCTCGACCGCCTTTACGATATGGCGGACATTGTGGCCGTCGATGGGCCCCAGATAGGTGATCCCCATGTCTTCGAAAAACATGCCCGGAACCATCAGGGACTTGAGCGAGTGCTTGGCCCTGCTGATCCCCCGGGCCACCCTGGGAAGGGTCTCGTCGAGCGAGTCATGGATCTTTTCCCGCATCTGGATATAGCCGCTGCAGGTCCGGATCTCACTGAGATATTTGGGCAGCCCTCCCACGTTCTGTGAGATGGACATGTTGTTGTCATTCAAAATGATGATCAGGTTGGAGTTGAGGCGGGAGGCATTATTGAGCGCCTCGTAGGCCAGCCCTCCCGTCATGGCCCCGTCCCCGATCACGGCCACGACCGTCTTCTTTTCCCCGGTCAGGTCCCTGGCCCGGACCAGGCCCAGGGCCGCGCTGATCGAGGTGGAGCTGTGGCCTGTGTCGAAGGCGTCGCAGTCGCTCTCCTGACGCTTGGGGAAGCCGCTCATGCCTCCCCGCTGACGCAGGTTCTCAAATCCCTCCCTGCGCCCGGTCAGCAGCTTGTGGGTATAAGACTGGTGTCCGACATCCCAGACGATCCTGTCCTGCGGAAGATCCAGGGCGATATGCAGAGCCATGGTCAGCTCGACGGCTCCCAGATTGCTGGCCAGATGCCCTCCCGTGACACTGACCTTTTCGATCAGAAAGCTGCGGATCTCCTCCGCCAGCTTCCCGTAGTCCTCCTGCGGAATCTTCTTTATATCATTCGGCCCGTTTATGCGGTCGAGCAAAGTCATCGGGTATTCTCCTTTTTCCGTCCATCTATCCTTGTGATCATGGTCCCGCGGCACCAGGCATGCAAGGTCAAAGCCGCGCGCGGGTTCCTGCGTTTCGTTTTTGTAAAACCGGGTGCGGGCTCCTGTGCTCTGCTCTGTAAAGCCAGGCGCGGGATCCCGGATTTTCGCTCTGTAAAAAAAAGCCGTGAACACTTTGTTCACGGCTTTTGCATCGGAGTGACGGGATTCGAACCCACGACCCCTTCGTCCCTAACGAAGTGCGCTAGCCAGCTGCGCTACACCCCGATCTGATATTATCAGTGCCCGTCGCGGCTCTCCGCAACACGCAAGTAGTATATTACCTCCCTTTGTCCAAAAAAGCAAGCCTTATTTTTAAAAAATTTCAAGTTTTTTTCACGGCATGATTCCCGCCCCTTTCCGGACCCTGCGCGGACACGATCCGAAGACAGGTCCGGCCCGGGCTCACATCACATCCTTGAGGGCGTCCGCCATGGGGACCGCCCGGATCTTGCGGATCTCAAAGGCGGCGACGACCAGGAAGGTCGCCGTTCCGATCAGGAACATTTTTACAAAGAGGTCCGGCGGTATGTCGTAGGTGATCCATCCCGACATCCTGGCCGCCAGATAATTGCGGAAGATGAATTCCATGATCCGGTCCTCGGCCGGTATGGTGGCCGCCAGCATGATCAGGGTCACGATGCAGGTCGTCACGATGTAGAGCCGGGCGATCTCCAGGTCGGTGTAACCCAGGATCTTGGTCATGGAGATGGGCTGGGCATTTTTTTCAATGATGATCTTGGACAGGAGGTAGAGCAGGATCATAAAGAGGACGACGGAAAAGATGTCCACCACGACCATCATGCCGCCCATGGACACGTCCAGCTGCCGGCTGATTTTGATCAGGGTGTCGTAATCCACCACGGTCGCGACCATGTCCCTGCTGATGTCGGTGATCGGCGTATCCGAAAAATAGCCCGCCGTGTAGTCCTCGAAGAGGCCGAAGGTCCTGCACAGGTCCTCCCTGCGCATGAACATACAGAGGGCCCCCTCGTAGTCATAGATCCCGTCCACGCGGAATTCATAGTACTTGTCCTCGTAGGGCTCCCTGAGGCGCAGGATATCCCCGGTCTTTTTGCGGCATTTGTCCGCATAGGCGGAGGAGATCCAGACCTCCCCCCTGCCGATGGGGGCCCTGACGTAGCGGCTGTCCTTTTTGACCCCGTAGATATTGATATTTTCGACCCGCAGGGCCTCCCCCTCGGGAATCTTGAGGGTATAGGAGGAAAAGGGCTCCGCGTCCGGATTGGAGGTCATGGACGACAGCCGCAGAAAGGTCGAGGACAGGATCTTGTCCATCTCATAGTCCCGGTCCATCCTGTAGGCCGGGATCTTCAGATAATACTGATAATTGCAGAGCATGTTGTCCTTCATGGACTCCTGGTAGCGGTCCAGGACGACCGGCAGGGCCATGCCGAAGAGGAGGAGGAGATTGGCAAAGAGGATCCCGATCAGGAGAATGGCATAGTTGCCCAGGTTCTGGAAAAAGATCCGCAGGCGGAACCTGACCATAAAGGGGAGACGGCCGCTCAGCGGCAGGGCCCGCCCCCTCCCGCCTCCGCGCAGGTCCCTGCGCAGAAAGCGCAGGGGGGAGAGGGAGAGCCGGTGCCAGAGCGTGAAAAAGGTGATCACCAGCATGATCAGGCCGGGCACCAGGGTCGTCAGCCGGAAGGCCTCGGCGTTCCAGACCGTCACATAGGTCGGCAGGCTGTAGCTGCCGTAATAGAGGCCGGCGCAGATATCCTTGAAAAAGGTATAGCCCAGAATGTTTCCGACCACGGCCGCCGCCAGGGTGACCAGGAGGGGGAGCGTCATATAGTGGCGGACCAGCTCCATCCGGGTAAAGCCGGTCGCCCGCAGGGTCCCGATCACAGGCGCCTCCCGGGCGATCGTATCATTGATCGTGATCACAAAGACAAAGGCGATGATGACGATCACGATATAGAGCAGGATCAGCATCATGGCCCGGTCCCCGCCCATATCCTCGCCGGTAAACTGAATGGCCTGATTCATATACCGGGGGATGAAATCCTCAATGTAGACCTCCTCCGCCAGATCCTCCATCAGGTCGTCCGCCAGGACCTTCTCCTCCTCTTCGGAGGCCGGCGCGGTCCTGTACTTCCAGCTGTAGCACCAGACCCGCTCATCCGAGGGAAAGAGCCGGAAGTCCTCCCTCCCGATGGCCGCGATCCCGAATTTGATCGCGTCGAACATGGTGTCATTGTTGTCCTGAAAGAGGGCGCTGTAATCCGGAAAAGCCACCAGGCCCGTCACGACAAAATCATGGCCGCCGAACCGGATCCTGTCCCCGGCCGCGATCCCGTTGTTGTCGGCATACATGCGGTCGAGGACCATCTCTCCCGCCGACTGCGGAAGCCGGCCCTCCATCAGACACAGGAGGTTGACCCGGTCCCGGAATTCGAAGACCCGGAGGGTATTCCCGCTTTCGATCTTCTTTTCTATATAAAAATTGTCGAACAGGTCTATGCCCAGGGACTCGATATCCCGGCGGTTGGACCTGGAGATCTCCTCGTCCGTCCTGAAATTTCCGTCCTCGATCCGGTACTTGTCAAAGCTCTCCCTGTAGGCGATGATCATGCTCCCGTCCGCGACCAGAAAGCCGGAGATCAGGCCGATCGTAAAGACCAGGAGCAGAAAGATGACCAGGTACTTGCCGGCCTCGCTCCTGAGTTCCCGCGCAAAGCGCCTGTGCAGGGGGTTTTTCTGTCTATTTTTCATTCTGTAAAGGTTCCCTCTTGTGTGGCGGCCGGAAAGGGGTGAGCGGAGTGACGCAGCCGGCAGGTCCCCCGGCCCGCTCCCCGGCTTCCTCCTACCACTCCAGTTTTTCGGCCGGCAGCCGGGTCTGGTTGACGATGCGGTCACGGATCTTCCCGTCCCTCAGGCGTATGATGGTGTCCGCCATGGCTCCGATCGCCTCGTTGTGGGTGACCATGATGACCGTCGTGTGATACTGCAGGCTCACCCTCTCAATGAGCTGGAGGATCTCCCTGGAGGTGTTGTAGTCCAGGGCGCCGGTCGGCTCGTCGCAGAGCAGGATGTCCGGGTTTTTGACAATGGCCCGCCCTATGCTGGTCCGCTGCTGCTGGCCGCCCGAGAGCTGGCCCGGCAGCTTGTCCCTGTGCTCATAGAGGCCCAGGGTGTGCAGAATCTCTTCGACGTCGAGGGGCCTGCGGCTCAGAAAGGCCCCCACCTCTATATTTTCCCGGACTGTCAGGTTGGGGATCAGATTATACATCTGAAAAATGTAGCCCAGATGCTGCCTGCGGTAGCGGGTCAGCTGCTTTTCCTTCATCGCGCTCATGCGGTCCTTGCCGATCAGAATCTCTCCGCTGTCGGCGGTATCTATGCCCCCGATGATGTTGAGCAGGGTCGACTTGCCGGACCCGGACGGGCCCAGAAGGACGCAGAATTCCCCCCGGTCCACGCCGAGGCTGATCCCCCGCAGGACTTCTACATAGCTGTCTCCGTGTCCGTAGGACTTTCTGATGTCTTTTAGTTCCAGAAGCATTGGGCTGCATCTCCGTAGTGGGTGGGGGCTGGCAGCTATTAGCTTTTAGCTGTTAGCTTTTAGCTTTTAGCTTTTAGCCGTTAGCTGTTAGCTGTCAGGTGTCAGGTTAAAGCTGGCAGCGATCGTGTGTTAGCTGCCCGCCGATGTTAGCATTGTTTAACCATTATAACAGTTCTTTCGCGTTTTTCCAGTGGCAGGCGTAGGGAGAGCCGGGGACGGCGGGTGAACAGGGGCGAACGAGTCAGCTGGCAGGTCCCCGGCTCTCCGCCCACGGCTTATCCCGGCTCTCTGCCGCCCACGGCAAAGCGGGCAGGAAAGCAAAGTCTGCTTTCCTGCCCGTCCTGTATCCGGGTCCTTTCCCTTTCCTCAGTATGCTGCCCGTCAGAGCGGCACCCCGGGGAGAAATTCGCGGTATTATGCCAGAGCAGCGCCCAGGGCCTTGCAGTCTGCCTCGCCCTCGTCGTCGGGAGCGCCGTTGACCATCAGGCTGTCGGCGGCAAGGACAGCGCCGGCCTCTTTGGCCTCATCCTCCCAGAGGCGGAGCCACTCGCCGTCTCCCCATCCGTAGGAGCCGAAGAGAACGATCTTTTTGCCGGAGAGCTCGCCCTTGACTTCATCCCACATAGGCTGGTACTCGGCCTCCTCCAGCTGTTCCGCGCCCATTGCGGGGCAGCCGAAGGCGATCCCGTCATATCCGGCCACTGCCGAAGCACCAAAATCAGAGGGGCCCATGACGGTGACATCGGCGCCCTTTTCCTGTGCGCCTGCCGCGACGGCGTTTGCCATTGCCTCTGTGTTGCCGGTTCCGCTCCAGAATACTACCGCTACTTTGCTCATTTTTGTTTACTTCCTTTCCTTGTTTTTGTGATGATCTTTATGATTTTTAAACAGCCACGGCGAGGCGCACGAGAGGCACCCCGTCAGACCACTGTTTGCAGTAACTCTCGGTACACCTGCGGTACCTGTCAAAGATTTTCCGGGCCCTGTCCGCGTCCCCGTAGACCCTCCAGGTCCCGATCAGCTTGCAGCCGGCCTCGCGGTGGTCGATAAAGCCCCTGACATCCTCGGGGGGATAGCTCAGAAAGAGGCCGATCTCATGGGGGAATTCGCTCTCCAGGTCATTGAGGCGGTGGATGAGCTCGATCACGCACTGGTTGGCGTTTTCGTGCCTGTAGCCCGCGCGCTCGAGAAGCTCGGCCGCCTCGCGGGAGGAGAGGTCCTTCTCCAGCCGGTCCGGCCTGTACAGGTAGACCAGGACCCGCTTCGCGGAATACCGCAGGGGCAGGATCCTCAGGCCTCTGGGGACCAGGGCGCGGTTGAGCCTGCGCATTTCCTGCATGGTCTCCACGCGGTCCGTGAAGGGACATGTGAAAAGATTTCCGGTCTTGATCCCCGCCAGTGTCGGGGACCCGTATTGCACGAGCATTTCATCTGACATCTTTGTCTTCCTCCGGCTCTCCCAGGCAGCTGCCGTAACTTCCTGTGGACAATGTCCCTCTGGAAATTCCAGTTGTTTTCCGTCTGCCAGTCTCTCAGGCGCTGGCCTGGGCCGTGTGCTTCTCAAGGATGCTGCGCAGGGCCGCCATCGAAGCGGTGCGGGAGTGTTCCACCTTGGTATCCAGGCCCTTGATCTCATTCTGGGCGCATTTGAGCACCTTGTGGGAGAGGGCTCCGGTAAAGCAGATCATCAGGTCCGGGTTGCCCAGCTTGTTTTTCAGGCTCCCCGAGGGCTTGATGAATACCTTGGCCCGGCACTTGTATTCCCGGCACAGATCCTTGTACTGTCGTTCCATACATTCATTTCCGCCTAATATGATGACACTCATTTTGTCCTCCTCTGCCGCTCCAGATCTGACGGCGGCTGCCAGACAGGTCCCCGCGGCCTTCAGTTAGCTATCATTAACTCAACCTGTAAAAAAAAGCACCGCCGGGGTGTATATACAGGTGTGCATATTCCGTAAGGGCTTTCACTCCCCGCTCCGGTATTTCCCGGATCCATGGGAGTTATGCCTATCTAACCTGCGTGATGGGTTAATTATAGCTAACCCGCCCCGTCTTTACAACTCCAATCAGACACAGATTCGCGGCAACCCCCGCCTCCTGCACAGCACGGTCATGATACAAAGGCCCCGCCTCCGTGCAGCACGGACATGATACAAAGGCCCCGCCTCCGCGCTGTATCCATGCTGCGCGGAGCGGGGCTCTTCAAGCTTCTCTTGTTATGACAATATTATGATGTAAAGGTCAAAA
>DGUF01000263.1 GCA_002394525.1 Lachnospiraceae bacterium UBA4317
GTACGGCGATGAAAAGACCGCCCGCAGCGCCCTGCGGGAGAGGCTGCGCATGCACAGGCTGGCGATGGACGGAAAGCCCTCTGAGGAAGAGATCCGCGCCCACTATAATATGCTTCCGGAGGAGGAGAAGAAAAAGGACTATGAGCCCTTCAACAGCATGCTGAAGCTTGTCAAAAAATTTGACGGTCTGCGGATCTATACCCTGGAGTGAGGCAGACTATGGACAGGAGAGAGGAATTTTTCCGGGAAAAAGAAAAGTGCAGGGAACCGCTGGCGCATATCGAAAGAGACATCCGCCGGCCGGACCTCAGAGAAGCGGATGAGATCTATGCGGCCGCAGACCACCTGAGCATGCGGAATGCGGAGAAGTACCGCAGGATCCTGCTGGCCCTGTCCGTTGCGGGGACCCTGCTGGCAGTCGCCTTTCTGCTCTATGACGAGATCAACCTGTACGGCCTGATCCTGGCCTGCGGAGTCCTGCTGCTCACCCTGTTTATCATCAACGGGCTGGCAAAACAGCTCAATTGCCACAGGAAGTATCTGGAGTACCGTCTGCTGGCGGAGGGCGCCCGCGTTCAGTATTTTCTCCGCAAGGCCAAAAGCAGGCAGAACGCAGCGGATCTGCTGCCCTGGTCCTGGCGCTTCAATGTGCCCTGGACGGAGCCTGTCCTCAGGGAGCTGGGAAAACCGGCAGGAGCAGGCATGGATGAGGAAGCGCAGCAGAGATATTTGCCGGGGGAATCTGTGGCGGAGGAGCCGCAATACCGGATCCTGGATGTCTGGGTCCGGGGGCAGGCGCAGTACCACAGGGAGGCGCTGGTCATGACCGAAGCCAGGATAAGGCGCAATGACCGGATCTCCAATCTGGCCCTTCTCCTTGCCCTGGCAACCTATGCCGCCGCCCTGGTCTTTGAGATCTCCGCAGGAGGCCTCTTCAGCGGGCATGTTCTGCTGGGGCAGGGGCAGATGGAAGCCATCAGAGTGATCCTCAAGGTCGCAATGGGGTCTTTCTCCGCAATGACACTTTTTGCGGGGAACTACTACGGGAAGCTCTCTCTGGAGGAGACAGCGCAGGATCACCGGCGCATGGCCGCCCTTTACGAGAAGACGGAGGAGGAGATCCTGCGGACCGGGGAGACAGAGGACCTGATCACGAGGCTGGCCAGGGAGGAGCTGTCCGAGAACAGCAGCTGGTACGCCTATCAGTGCAAGAACAGACCGGATATCTCCCTTTGATGTGATGCTGCGCGGACGTGATGCTGTGCGGCGGGGAAAGGAGATCCTGAAGCAGGTACAGGAGCCAACAAAAAAGTCCTCCAACCGCACAGAGAATATCAGGAGCAGTGCTGAAAAAAGGATTCGAACCTTTACGGCTGCCCCGGGGATCCGGCGCAGCCACGGGATTATCAATCCCGCGCGTCTTCCAGTTTCGCCATGACTACCCAAGGTAGAAGTAACTGCCGCCTCCGCTTCTGTGCGTTAGAAGGACAGACTTATTATACACAGAGTATTTACAGCTTGTAAACAGGGCTGGATAATTTGGAAAACAGTGTATTATGTATCTATATTATGATATACTCTTATTAGTCCGAAGCGGAGAGTCAGATACTTCGTCCTTTCACGACAGATGTTGTCGGTTCGAGTCCGGCCCGCCTGCGAAGGCGGTAGTTCAATTGGTCAGAACGCTTAAGCTGGCTCACTTACTCTCGGACTATTTGAGAATGCTTAGGGAGACAGGGGTCGGACCTCTGTCTCCCTGGTTATATATACACGTTTGTAAAAAGTATCTCCCGGAGGGGATGCATTTGATGCCCGTTGGCACCGGCAGGCCGGGCATCTGAAAAGATGATGCAGTGAGGAGGTGCAGGATGAGTTTGTTCTCACGTTTGGTAAAGGAAAACAGAGCCGTGGAGGAAACAGGCGCCGAGAGAAATTTTATGGGAGGCATCTCCTACCGGATCAACCCCCTCGATACGCTCAAAATGGTGACTGCCTCCAGCATTTTCGGGGAGCCGCAGTACTACCGGGACGGGGAGTTTACGCCTGCAAAGATCATGGACGGAAGGTGGAGCGTGGATGAGGTCTTCAGGATCTACAGCGTCCTGGATGATGGGCCTTACGCCGGAAAATCGACGTCCCGGGTGATGGAGACGGTGATCGATGATGCTCTTGATTACGATTATGAGCAGACGCTCCGCTGGGCTGTGACACTCCGCACAGACTACAACATGCGGCTCAATCCCCAGGTCATCATGGTGCGGGCGGCGGCGCATCCGGGCCGGGCAGCCTTTAACGAAGCGCATCCGGGCCTCTTTTCACAGATCAATGCCCGGGTCATGCAGCGGGCGGACGAGCCGGCCTCCCAGCTCATGTATTATCTATACACGAATAAGTCAAAGAAAAAACTGCCGACCATCCTGAAGAGAAACTGGGCGGCAAAGCTGGAGAGCCTGAATGCCTATCAGGTCCACAAATACAAAAACGCCGGGATCGGGATGATCGACGTCGTCAGGATCTGCCATGCCCACAGTGGGGTGCTGGACGAACTGATGAAGACGGGCAATGTGACTGTGGCACAGGAGGACCGGACCTGGGAGACCATGCGGTCCGCAGGAAGCTCATGGCGTCAGATCTGCGAGGCGGGCGTGCTGCGGCACATGGCCCTGCTCCGGAACCTGCGCGGCATCTTTGCGGAGATTGAAGACCGGGAATTCTGCAAAGAGATCCTGGAGGACCTCAAGGCGGGAGTCCGCGGCGGGAAACAGTTTCCCTTCCGCTATTATTCCGCGCTGAAGGCTCTGCGGAAAGTGGGAGCGGAAACTGTTCATCATGTGCCGCTTCTCATGGAGGCGCTTGAGGAGTGCATGGATCTCGCCTGCGAGAATATGCCCCGTCTGTCCGGGAAGACCATTTGCCTGTCCGACAACAGCGGCAGCGCCTGGGGGACCCTGACCAGCGAGTACGGCTCCGTCAAGGTGGCCGAGATCGACAACCTCTCCAGTGTCATCACTGCCTGCAATTCCGACGAAGGCTATGTGGGAAAATTCGGGGACAGGCTTCTGCTCTTCCCCGTGACTCAGAGGAGAGG
>DGUF01000260.1 GCA_002394525.1 Lachnospiraceae bacterium UBA4317
ACCACCTTTTGACCCTTACATCATAGAATCTCATATATGGGCTTTAGTTGAATGATTCGTTTTGTTGGCTTTCGGATCATACGGAACTGATCCGGGGTCTGTCAAATGACCCTAAGGAGTATTATACATACAATTGTGTTGAAATTGTGCCAAAGGATAAATCTTTTATAAGGTCTTTTATAAGGATTTTGGTCATTGCAGCATGAAAAAAGGGCGCCGCCCGAAGCGGCGCCCTGCATCAGCTCAGATGGAGGACATGTGTGAAATTGAATCGCTCAGATGTTGTCACTTCAGTACAGCAGCGCGGCACAGTACCTGTCTCCCTGTCACACCAGCACATCAGTGTGACACAGTGCCTGTCCCCCTGTCACATCTCTGCAACAGCCTGTCATTTCTCGTAGCCGACAAGGAAGGCTTTGGTGTTGATGTCGACGGTCTTGGGAGGGACCTTGGCCTCGATGACCTTGAGCCAGTCTTCGCGGGCAAATTCCATGTGCTTTGCGGCGAGGCCCAGGACGATGTTGTTGAAGACGCGGGAGTTTCCCAGCTTGAGGGCTTCATCCATGGCGTCGATGCGGTAGACGGTGTGGGTCTTCTCGAGGTTCTCGATGATGTTCTCGGGATATTTGGCCGCGCCCATGACGACACTGATGGGGTCGATGCGCCAGTCGTTGACGATGAGGACGCCGTCCTTTTTGAGGAAGTTGGCGTAGCGGAGGGCCTCGAGGCGCTCGAAGGCGATGAGGACGTCAGCCTGGCCCTCTTCTACGATGGGCTCGGCCACGTCTTTGCCGTAGCGGACGAAGGTGACGACACTGCCGCCGCGCTGGGCCATGCCGTGGACCTCTGAAACCTTTACTTCAAATCCGGCGTTCTCCATGACGCCGCCCAGGATGCGGCTGGTGAGCAGGGTGCCCTGCCCGCCGACGCCGACGATCATAATATTCTTTGTCATAATTCTATTCTCCAATCCGTTACTATTGCAGTCCCTTCGGTACTGTAACAGTAACTTGCGAAAATCGTATTACAATGCGCTTACGCGCACGATTTTCGCCGTTTCACTCGGGTTTTTGCATAAAAAGGCCATGCAAAACCCCTCGAATCAGCAGCCTGTCACACGGCATCTGTTTACGCCTTGACCTTTTCGAGGGCACCGACCTTGCACATGCTCATGCAGAGGCCGCAGCCGTTGCACATGGTGGCGTCGATGCGGATGCTGCCGTCCTCATTCTTTGTGAGGGCGGGGCAGCCGGGCTGCAGGCAGGCGCCGCAGTGGACGCACTTGTCGGCGATGGGCTGGACCTTGTAGGGGTGCACTTCGCTCTTGAGGAGGGCGCAGGGCGCCTGGGCGATGATGACGGACAGCTCGTCCTTCTGGGTCTCTTCCTTGACGACCTTCGTGAAGGCTTCGACATCAAAAGGATTGACGACGTGGACGTTCTGGATGCCGATGCCCTTGATCAGGGTCGGGAAGTGGACGGCCGGGACGGTCTCGCCGGACAGGGTCTTGCCGGTGCCGGGGTGGTCCTGGTGGCCGGTCATGCCGGTCGTGCGGTTGTCCAGGATGATGACAGTCCCGTGGGACTGGTTGTAATACATGTTGACCAGGGAATTGAGTCCGGTGTGCATGAAGGTGGAATCACCGATGACAGCGACCCAGTTCTTGATATAGTCGTGGCCCTTGGCCTTCTCCATGCCGTGGAGGGAGGAGATGCTGGAGCCCATGCAGACGGTGGTGTCGACGACCGCCAGAGGGGCCAGGGCGCCCAGGGTGTAGCAGCCGATGTCGCCGGCCGCGTGGAGCTTGAGCTTTTTGAGCACGGAATAGGTGGCCCTGTGGGGGCAGCCGGGACAGAGAATGGGCGGGCGGGGCGGGATCTCGGGCGTGGGCTCGATGTCCAGATTCTGGCCCAGGACGCGCTCGCGGATCATGTTGGCGCTGTATTCGCCCTGGATGGTGAAGAGGTCTTTGCCGATGCAGTCGATGCCCCAGGCGCGGACCTGCTCCTCGATGACGGGCTCAAGCTCTTCAAAGATGTAGAGCACGTCGACCGTCTTCGCGAAGTCTTCGATCATCTTTTTGGGCAGGGGGTTGCACATGCCCAGTTTGAGGATGGAGGCATCGGGGCAGGCTTCCTTGACATACTGGTAGGGGATGCCGTCGGTGATGAAGCCGATCTTTTTGCCGTCGATGGTCATGCTGCCCTGCTCTACCTTGTTGAAGGGCTGGCTGCAGGCCCACTCTTCCATATCCTTCATGCGCTGCTCGACGACCAGGTGGCGCTTTTTGGCCATGCCGGGCATCATGACGCGCTTGAAGGGGTCTCTGGTGTATTCCTTGTCAGCGGGCTCGACGCGGTCGCAGAGCTCGACCTCGCACTGGGAGTGAGCCAGGCGGGTTGTGGTCCTGATGATGACGGGAGTGTCAAACTTCTCGCTGATCTCATAGGCGTATTTCATGAAGTCCTTGGCTTCCTGGGAATCCGCGGGCTCCAGGCAGGGAACGACGGCTGCGCGGCAGACGCGGCGGGTGTCCTGCTCGTTCTGGGAGCTGTAGAGGCCGGGGTCGTCGGCGACGACAAAGACCAGGCCGCCGTCCGCTCCGATGTAGGAGACGGAGTAGACCGGATCGGCCGCGACGTTGAGACCGACCATCTTCATGCAGGCCAGGGAACGCACGCCGGCGAAGGAGGCACCGATGGCGACCTCTGCGGCGACCTTCTCATTGGGGGCCCACTCGGCGTAGACGCCGGGGTATTTGACAAGTTCCTCACTGATCTCCGTGCTGGGGGTCCCGGGATAGGCGGAAGAGACCTTCACGCCGGCTTCCCACGCGCCGCGGGCGATCGCGGCATTGCCCAGCATCATTTTCTTTTCACTCATATGAAACCTCTCGTTTCTTTTAAAAGTTGATCATGTACCGACTATTCACCACGGACCGGTCTGATTCTTTCCGGCCTGATCATGTGCTGATCCCTGACCATGGACCGTTGGATCCGGCCTGATCATGCACTGATCATTTCCGGCCTGACCGATATGCCGTGATTTCAAGAACAACCGCAAATGCACACACAGGAGCATTTACGGTTGATCTGTCATTATTGTATTTCAGGCTGCGCAAAAGCCCTCTTCAGTCTCAGCAGACCTCTACGATCCAGCCCTCGGGAGCTTCGATGCGGCCCGCCTGGATACCGGTCAGGGTATCGTAGAGCTTCTGGATGACGGGGCCGACATGGTCCATGCCGTTGGAGAAGAAGATCTCCTTGCCGTGGTCATTGATGCAGCCCAGAGGCGAAATGACGGCCGCGGTGCCGCAAAGGCCGGCCTCTCTGAAGTTTCCTTCCTCGACTTCCTTGAGGGTGACGACCCTCTC
>DGUF01000033.1:0-3326 GCA_002394525.1 Lachnospiraceae bacterium UBA4317
GATGGTCGTCTTGCCCGCGCCGGTCGAGCCCACCAGGGCGATCTTCATGCCGGGCTTTGCATGGATCCAGATATCGTGGAGGACCATCTTGTCATCGCGGTAGCCGAAGTCCACACCGTTGAAGGTGATATCCCCTTCCAGGGCCTGATAGGTCGTCGTGTCCGTCGCCTTGTGGTAGTGCTTCCAGGCCCACTGGCCGGTGTGCCTGTCCGTCTCCACGATCTCCCCGTCCCGGTTCCTCTCGCAGTTGACCAGCATGACATAGCCGTTGTCCTCCTCCGGCCTGGCGTCCATGAGCTTGAAAATGCGGTCGGCGCCGGCCAGAGCCATGATGATGCTGTTGAACTGCATGCTGACCTGGTTGATCGGCATGGAAAAGCTCCGGTTGAAGGTCAGAAAGCTGGCCAGGGCCCCCACCGTGAAGCCGGCGTAGGAATTGATGGCCAGGATGCCGCCCACGATCGCGCAGATGACATAGTTGGCGTTGCCGAGCTGGCCGTTGACCGGTCCGATGATATTGGCGAAGCTGTTGGCTCTGGCAGAGCTCCGGTAGAGCTCCTCATTGAGACGGTCGAATTCCTCAATGGCCTGCTGCTCATGGCAGAAGACCTTGACGACCTTTTCACCCGTCATCGTCTCCTCGATGAAGCCGTTGAGCTTACCCAGATTCCTCTGCTGGGCGACAAAGTTTCTGCCCGACAGGGAGGTCACCCTCCCCGAACAGACCAGCATGACGCCCACCATGATGAGGGCCACGCCCGTGAGCGGAAGGCTCAGAGACAGCATCATGGCCAGGATGCTGACCACCGTGATCAGGCTGTTGAGGAACTGGGGCAGGCTCTGGCTGACCATCTGGCGCAGGGTGTCGATATCATTGGTGTAGACCGACATGATGTCGCCGTGCGCATGAGTGTCGAAATATTTGATGGGCAGGCTCTCCATGTGCTCAAAGAGCTCCGTGCGCAGGTGGCGCATGGTCCCCTGGGTCACCCCGGCCATGGTGCGGGCCTGCAGATAGGCCGCCCCGATCCCGATCAGATAAAAACAGGCCACCCGGGCCATGGCCCCCAGCAGGGGGGAGAAATCAGGCGAGGACACGCCCGCCTTGACCTGGTCCACCATGGGGGTGATATAGCCGTCGATCAGGGTCCTGGTGAACATGGTCCCCTGGACATTGGCCAGGACGGACACCACGATACAGCAGGCGACCAGGATCATCCGGCCCCCGTAGTAACGAAAGACATAGGAAAAAACCCTTTTCAGGAGCTTTCCGGGATTATCAATTTTGGGGCGCGGCCTCCCCCGCATTCCCCTGGGGCCGCCGTGGACCTCTTTAACTTTTTCGGCCATCTGCTTCCTCTTCTGATGATACTCTTTTTCGCGGTTCTTATTCCGGATCGTCAAAATCCGCATCCGCGCCGGCGCCCGTCTGGGATTCATAGACCTCTCTGTAGATCCGGTTGTCCCTGAGAAGCTCTTCGTGGGTGCCGAATCCGTTGACTCTGCCGTCATCCATGACGATGATCCTGTCGCAGGCCTGGACGCTGGAAATACGCTGGGCGATGATCAGCCGGGTCGTATCCGGGATCTCCTCCGCGAAGGCCCTGCGGATCTTTGCGTCGGTCGCTGTATCCACCGCGCTGGTGCTGTCGTCCAGGATGAGGATCTTCGGCTTTCTGAGCAGGGCACGCGCGATACAGAGCCTCTGCTTCTGTCCGCCGGAGACATTGGTCCCGCCCTGTTCTATGTAGGTATCATAGCCTTCGGGCATCTTTTCGATAAATTCATCGGCGCAGGCCAGGCGGCAGACCCGCCTGCACTCCTCGTCCGTCGCGTCCGGGTCTCCCCAGCGGAGATTTTCATAGATCGTGCCGGAAAAGAGGACATTTTTCTGGAGAACGACTGCGACCTGACTGCGCAGGACATCCAGGTCATAGTCCCGGACATCATGGCCGCCCACCAGGACCCGCCCGCTCGTGACATCATAGAGCCGGCTGATCAGGTTGACCAGGCTGGATTTGGCGCTGCCGGTGCCGCCGATAATCCCGATGCTCTCCCCGGAGGAGATTGAAAGGTCGATGTCCTTGAGGACCGGCTCAGCGGACCCCGGACTGTAGGAAAAGTCCACATCCTCAAAGCGGATGCTGCCGTCCGGGACCTCCATGACCGGGTCCGCGGGATTGGTCAGGCTGGACTTCTCCGTGATAACCTCGACGATACGCCTGGCGCTGGCCTCCGACATGGTGACCATGACAAAGATCATGGAGAGCATCATCAGGCTCATCAGGATATTCATGCAGTAGGTCAGAAGGCTCATCAGATTACCGGTCGACAGGCTGCCCCCCACGATCATATTGGCGCCGAACCAGCTGATCAGCAGGATACAGCTGTAGACGACCGCCATCATGAAGGGACCGATGCCGGCGAGCCTGAGCTCCGCCCGCATGAACATCTCGTAGATATTGCCTGCCGCCCTGCGGAATCTTCCGATCTCATAGTCCTCCCGCACATAGGCCTTGACGACCCGGATGGCGGAGACGTTTTCCTGAACGCTCTCGTTCATGGCGTCATAGCGCTCAAAGACCTGCTTGAAATAACGGGTGGTCGACCCCATCATCCTGAACATGAAGAGCGCCAGAATCCCCACCGCGACAAAATAAATGCTGGCCAGGCGTGGACTGATGATAAAGGACATGACCATGGCGACGATCATGGTGGAAGGAGCCCGCATGGCCATGCGCAGGCACATCATGTAGGCATTCTGGATATTCGTGACATCCGTCGTGAGCCTGGTGACCAGACTGGAGGTGGAGAAATGGTCGATATTTGAAAAGGAAAATGTCTGGATATTATCATGCATGGCCTTGCGGAGGTTCCTGGCAAAGCCGGCTCCCGCGTGCGCGGCAAAAAAGCCGCCGAGAATGCCGGCCGCGAGGCCGCACAGGGCCACCACGATCATGACGGCCCCCGTGCGGATGATATAATCCGTATTGCCGGCCATGACGCCGAAATCGACGATCCTTCCCATCAGAACGGGAATGATCATCTCACAGATCACCTCCCCGATCATACAGACCGGGGTGAGGATGGACAGCAGACGAAACTCCTTCACCTGCGACAATAAAGTTTTGAGCATAAAAACACCCTGCCCGCCATACGGACCATCTCAGATCCGATGTAGCAAATCCAAATTAACGTTATATTGCAGACCCGGCCGAAAACCCGGGCCTTTTTCCGCACTGCGCGTGAACAGATGCGAATGAGCAATCATTTAATAATATAAAAAGTCGGTTATTCTTGTCAATGCTTAGTGTCAATGGCCGGCG
>DGUF01000033.1:3462-5186 GCA_002394525.1 Lachnospiraceae bacterium UBA4317
CTGAGTTTCTTCATTCTGAGGCTGCTCCCCCTGAGTCTCTTCATCCATATAGAGGGTCGCGATCGACAGTTTCCGGACCGGCCCGTAGTCCCTGACCGGATTTCCCCGGAGGTCCAGATATTCCAGGAGCCCGAGAGAGGCCAGGGGGGTCAGGTCGCTGATCTCATTGTTCTGCAGTTCCAGCTCCTTCAACAGGGAAAGTCCCGCCAGGGGACGGATATCCGCGATCAGATTGTCAGAGAGATAGAGGCTCTCCAGAGAGGTCAGCCCCGCCAGAGGGGTCAGATTTTTGACCCGGTTGCTGCCGATCATCAGGAGGGACAGGTCCTTCATGCCTGCCAGGACACGGATATCCCCGATCTCGTTTCCCCACAGATTGAGCTGCTTCATCCGGGTCAGGTCCTTGAGCGGCGACAGGTCCGAAATGCCTGTGTTGTAGAGGGTGAGCACCTCAAGATTTGTGAGCCCGGCGAGGGACGTGAACTCGTGGAGGGGATTTCCGCCCAGGTGCAGGATCCCGAGTTCCCTGAGATTTTCCAGGGGCGTCAGATCGGAGATCTTGTTTCCATCCAGATACAGCTGCCTGAGCCCGGTCAGGGTCGTCAGAGCCTTGATATTGCTGAGCCCGTTGTTGCGCAGGTAGAGCCTCTCCAGCGAGGTCAGGTTCCTCAGAGGCATGATATCCGTGACCTGGTTGTCGTCCAGGCAGAGCCCCGCCAGCTGTGTCAGCCCGGCCAGCGGGGTCACGTCGCTGATCCCGTTCCCGGTCAGGTCCACGCTGAGCAGGTTGGGAAACTGTCCGAGTATGCTCAGATCCTTTATGCCGGCATTGGTGAGATCCAGATAAGTGATGTTTTCCAGGTCCTTCCGGCTGATCTCCCCCTCCGGGATCTCAGCCGCCGCGCGGACAGCCTGCTCTACGGCCGCATTCTCCCAGACCAGGGGCCTGTCCTGCGGTTCCTTCTGCGCCGGCTCCGCGGTCACGGCGGCCGGTCCCGGCACCTGCGCCTCTTCCTTTCCCTCCTCTGCGGACGGGCCGGGAAGAGTGCTGCCCCCTCCCAGGGACGGATCGGGCATAAGCCCGGCGATCCGGGGGATCAGAATGCACAGCAAAAGGACCGGTATGACCGCCAGCGCCAGGACTGGCAGTATCCCCCGGCTCTTCTTCTCCCCCTCTTCACCTTTTTTTCCTTTTTTTCTTTTCTCCTTTTTCTCCTCCCGGTCCGCGGCAGGCCTTATTTCCTCCGCGGCTCTCTCCGGATCAAGGCTGCCCTGTCTTTTTTTCGCCGCATCCCGCCGGGGTCTTCTCTGCCGCCCGGCTCCCGGGGACCGCTCCTCACCGCTCTCCCGGTAATCAGTCTCCTCAGAAAGCGAGTCAGGCCTCTGCCAGACCGGATCCTCTTCCGCGGCTTCCATCCGGGCCCGCCGGGAAAGGTCTTCCTCCCGCCCGTATGGCTCCCTGCTTCTGCCGCCCGGCCCCATATGCTTTTTACCGCCGAGGACAGGGACGCTGTTGTCTCTTCCGCACCGGGGGCAGACCGGTATACCATCTGTCAGTTCCGTTCCACAATAAGCACAACGCTGTTCATGATCTGCCATTTTGTCACCTACCTCTCATACCGAAGCGCCTTGCGGCAAGACACCCGGGGAAAAATCGCGGAGGCGATTTTCTGTACGTCGCACAGGATGCCCGGGCCGTCCCGCGGCACAGGCACCGGAGTGAA
>DGUF01000033.1:5249-8427 GCA_002394525.1 Lachnospiraceae bacterium UBA4317
ATCGAGCGTTTTTTTCACTCTTCTTATTATAAGTGCTCAGTCAGCAGATATCAATTTATAAGCAAAAAGAGAGACGCCCGGCAGCGGGATAAACTGCCGGGCGTCTCTCAAGGGATGTTACAAGATGCTTAGGGGGGTAATATATTAGTACAGCGCGAGAGCGCTTTACTAATCACTATGAAGTTCTGTTGCTGTGAACAGGCCGTTACAGTTCACGCCCTCCTGAAGGGCGAGAACTTGTAACGCGCTGCGTTCAGCGATTCCAACGCGTTTGCACAATGCGAAGCATTGTTGACGCTTGAACGCCGTAAAACTCGGGTTTTTGCGTTAAAAATCACGCAAAAACGCCTCGCGTTCGTGGCGGTCTGAACTGTAACAACAGGTCAGAGGAAAAGGAGACTTGGGACTTGGTCGTCCTTCTCTCTTTGTTGAAGATATATTAGCATGGCATACCCAAAATGAATAGATAATTTTTTGACAAACTTTGTTGCTTTTTTGACATTTCAGCTGTATATTGATTTCTGTTGAAAGCAAAACGAGGCGCCTCCGGTCCGGTGAGGTCCGGAGGACGAGAGAAAAGAACGGAAGCCGCACAGACCAATATGATAAGAAGAGCCCCCCTGAGGGGGCGTCCGCAGTGACAAGAAAGGTCGAAAGAATGCAGGACAATCATATTTACATTCCCAAATATGAACTGATCAACCAGAATACGACGATCGACTTCCGGACCAATGGCGCCTACCGTCCCGCCCATTGGCATTCCGCCCTGGAGATCACCTATCTGCTCAACGGACAGGCGGAGATGACGACGGAAGGGGTCCGGCACACCATGGTGAAGGGGGAGTTTATGGTCATCGACTCCGGACGGATCCATGAATTCCGCTGTCCGTCCGAATATATGCAGCTCGTGATCCACATTGATGATGAGTATATTGCCTCCTTTATGGAGAACCGGAGGAATTTCCAGATCCTCTGTGACCGGACGGAGCTCACGGAGGACCGGGTGGACGACTATCTCAATATCTGTGACGAGCTGGGGGAGCTGGCCCAGTTGTGCATCAACCGCCCCTTCGGTTACCGGATCCGGTGCGAATCCCTGATCCTCCATATCCTCTTCGTGCTGGTCTCCCGCTTTTCCATCCCGCTTTACAGGGACGACCTGCCCGAGCCCTCCAAGGACCAGCGCCGGATCAAGGAGATCGTCTCCTATATTGCCAACAATTATGACCGGCCCATCTCTCTGGAGGAGATCGCCGGCAACTTCGGCCTGAGCAACGAATATTTCAGCCGGCTCTTTTCCCAGCGGATCGGGATCCCTTTCAAAAAGCACCTGAACCAGGTCCGCATGGCCCACATCTATCACGACCTGTGCACGACGGACTCTCCCATCATGGAGATCGTCGAAAAGCACGGCTTCACCAACTACAAGCTCTTTGACCGAATGTTCAAGGAGACTTACGGGACGACGCCCAGAGAGCTGCGCAGGCGGATCTCCAGGATGTCCTGATCCTCCCGGATCCGCCCTCTGCCGAATCCGGGCCCTGTACCAGTCTCCCCGGTCCACGTACATACATGGACATGCACGGACATGCGTGCCCCCATTACAAAACCCCCGTCAGCGCTCAAGGAGCGCCGGCGGGGGTTTTCAGTTTCAGATCCCGCGTATCATCACACTGCAGTCACGTTTTGGAGCGGGTAAGCTTTGGACCCTTTAGCTGCTGGCCCTGACCGGATTGTGGCAGCGGACCAGGTGCTCGCGCCCCTCCTCCGCCTCCTCAGGCCCGATCGCGCTGACCAGGTCCGGGCGGCTTTTGCAGGCATCCGTGGCATAGGGACAGCGGTGGTAAAAATCACAGCCGCCCTCGGCGGGCTCTCTTCTGGTCTCCGTAAAGCCGTATTCCGCCAGCTCGTCCGCCTCCTCGATCTCCGGGATGGCTGACAGGAGCATCCTGGTGTAGGGATGCAGGGGGGAGTTGTAGAGGCTCTCCGCGTCGCCCTGCTCCACGATGCTGCCGCGGTACATGACCGCGATCCGGTCGCAGAGGTAGTAGACCACATTGAGGTTGTGGGAGATGAAGAGCATGGCAAATTCTTTTTTGTCGTGGATGTCGCGGAAGAGATTCAGGATCTGGGCTCCGACGGACACGTCCAGGGCGGAAGTCGCCTCATCCGCGATCACCAGATCCGGGTCGATCATGAGGGCCGCGCCGATACACACCCTCTGCCGCTGGCCGCCGGACAGCTCCCTGGGCAGGCGGTCGGCATAGGAGGCATCCAGGCCGACCAGCTCCAGCATCTCGATCACCTTCTGCCGCCGGGACTCCTTCGTCCCGATCCCGTGGACCAGGAGGGGCTCCTCCATGGTGGCCGCGATGGTCCGTCTGGGATTGAGGGCGCTGAGGGGGTCCTGAAAGACAGCCTGCACGCTGGAGGAAAAGGCGCTGCGGTTCTTTCTGGAATATTCCATGCCCGCGACGCGGATCTCTCCCTCAAAGGGGATCAGGCCCAGCACGGCCTTGCCCAGGGTGGACTTGCCGCATCCGCTCTCTCCCACCAGTCCAAAGAGCTCATCCCTGTGGATGGTCAGATTCACATCATTGAGAACGCGGGTCGTCTTTGTCTTTGAAAAAAGGCCGGACCCGCTGTTTTTGTATCGATTGGTCACATGGGAGATCTCCAGGATCTCCGTGCTTTTCTTTTCCATCTCTTTCTCCAGACCGGCAGCACCGCTCTATCGTTACCGTTCACGCCCTCTCGAAGGGCGTGAACTGCGACGCTCTATCTGTACAGGGTCAGTGCCCCGTTTCAGCAGTGACACCAGAGTATATGCTCCTCCGAGATCGTCTTTCGGGCCGGATACTCGGTAAAGCACTTCTTCCAGGCCCTGTCGCAGCGGGACGCAAAGGGACAGGGGGGCTTTTCCTCCGTGACCGGGGGCACCCTGCCCGGGATACTTGCAAGGGGATTTCCCTTCATCCTTCTGGTCGGGATCGAGGCGATCAGGCCCTGGGTATAGGGGTGGACAGGGTTTTTCAGGATATCCTCGGTCCTGCCCTGCTCCACGATCTTTCCGGCATACATGACCAGCACGCGGCTGCAGATCTTGTTGATGACGCCCAGGTCATGGGAGATCAGCAGGATCGCGGTCCCGGTCTGGCGGTTGATCTTCTTGAGCAGG
>DGUF01000232.1 GCA_002394525.1 Lachnospiraceae bacterium UBA4317
AACAGGAAGATCGAGGACTACCTGCACAAGGCCAGCAGAAAGATCGTTGACCTCTGTGAACGGAATGGTATCAATACGATCGTCATAGGAAAAAATGACGGATGGAAGCAGAACTCCGCCCTGTCTAAAAAGAACAACCAGCACTTTGTCCAGATCCCTTTCGCAAGATTCATCCGGATGATCCAGTACAAAGCAGAGGAAAAGGGTATAGCAGTCATACTGACCGAAGAAAGCTATACGAGCGGTACGAGTTTCATCGATGGTGAGAGGCCTGTAAGGGCAGACTATGACAGGACAAGGCGCGTTCACAGAGGAATGTTCATCGCAGGTAACTGAATGAAGATCAATGCTGATCTGAACGGAGCTTACCAGATTCTGAAAAAAGCAGTCCCAGTCAAATGGGATAGAGGGTGCGCGTTACACCCAGCTGTAGTAAATGTGGCGTAAACCGCATTGAACAGTGAAGGGATATATTATATTAAAATATTTGAATAAATATTAACGATATTAATATATTCCATAACGTAGAGACTGTGATCTATCACGGATCCCCGCTGACCGTGGCGGAGATGCAGCAGAAGTTCGAGCCGCTCGGCATAAAGGTCACGGAGGCCAGTATCCAGAAGCCGAACCCCTATGACGGGGAAGTTACAGTGCTGGGCGTCACGAAGCGGGAGGGCATGCAGGCCGTAGAGCAGTATTACGGCCTGAGCAGGGCTGACACGATCGCCTTCGGAGACGGTGCCAACGACCTGCAGATGCTGGAATATGCCGGCATCGGAGTCTGTATGGGAGACGGAGCGGAATCCGCAAAGGCCAGGGCAGACCTGGTCACGGACGCCCTGGCCGAAGACGGCCTGCTCCACGCCATGGAGCGGCTGGGGCTTGTCTGAGAAGGGTGAGCCGGGAATGTCCCAATTGATTCATGAGTCCGGGGACGATACCGGCTGACGCCAAAAAAACGCGAGTCACCAGAGCCGTACCGGCTGATGCATGAGCACCAGCTGACGCCCAAAACAGCCTGTGAAGCTTGCAGCTTCACAGGCTGTTTCATTTTGGGCTGTTTTATTCAAGTCCGTTTCATTCTGGACTGACTTATTTTAGGCTGTTTCATCTTGGGCTGTATTATTTTAGGCCGTTCTATTCTGGTCCGACTTATTATGGTCCGTTTTATTTTGAGCTGATTCATTTTGAATCAGCCGGCAGATTCCCCGGCCCATATCTCGGCTCAATCGTCGCCCAACTCACTTCATCTCTCTGTAGTTTTCGGCGTCAATGACCTTTGATCCGGATCCGGTCCTGCGGGAGGATCCTCTCCTGCCGTTGCCTCTGCCACCGCGCGGATCTCCGTGGTAGACATACTCATCGACGCGGTTGTTGATCCAGAGGTCGGACAGGCCGTTGAAGATCAGGAAGCACCCGCCCAGGCGGACCATGGTGGAGGCGATGCCGAAGGCGTGGTTGACCAGGAGCATGCCCATAAAGATAGTCGCGATGGCGGCGAGGAGGGAGACCCACCATTTTCTGTCGCGGGCCCTTGAGAGGAAGAAAGTCTCCAGAAGATTTATGATGCCGCTGAAGACGATCAGAAAGCCGATGGCCGTGGGGATGATGGAGACGAAGTCCTCCGGATTGAGGAAGATCCATCCGCCGGCGCCGATCACGAGGAGGGGGGCAAAAAAGCCAAGGCTCAGCAGAGAGCCGCCGCGTCTGCCCCGGAAAAAGGAGATCATGGCTGTCAGGCCGACTGCCATGATGACTAGGCCGACCGCATAGGCCGCCGCGCGCAGGGCACCGCCCGGCCATAGCAGGAGCAGGACGCCCAGTATCAGGGATCCGACCGCAAATATCTTTCTGCTGTCCGATAAGTTTTTCATGATCTCCTCCTTCCTGCCAAATAAACTCTCACGGAGCCAGAACAGCTGCCGCAGTTCCAACAGCTGCCGCAGTTCCGACAGCTTGCGCAGTTCCGACAGCTGCCGCAGTCCCTTACTGCAGCGGGTTTTCCGCGCTGTTTTCCGCCCTTCCGGACTCTGTCTGTCCGGCATCCGCGCCCGCAGCTGCCGGGTCCTCTTTTTCCTGTCCGGGGTCTTTTTCCGCCAACATGTCGTCCAGGACGGCATAGATCTCCTCCCGGCCGGCTTTGGTCTGGCCGGACCAGGGGATGATGCGGATGGGGTCCGCTTCGGCCGTCCGGGGCAGGTGGCTCTCCTCCCTGAGGGTCCTGCGCAGGAGGTCGGTCTGCTTCCGGATCTGGCTGCGCTTGACCTTGTCGGCCTTGGTGGCGATGATGATGGGGGTCAGGCCCGCCTGGAGGATCCAGTCATACATCATGACATCCTGGCCTGTGGGCTCGTGGCGGATGTCCAAGAGAAGGAAGACCGCGCGGAGCTGGCTGCTGGTCCGCAGGTAGCGCTCGATCATCTTCCCCCACTGTTCCTTGACTTTTACATTGGCTTTGGCATAGCCGTAGCCGGGCAGGTCCACCAGGTGGAACTCCTTGTTGATCTGATAGTAGTTGATGGTCTGGGTCTTGCCGGGCTGGGCGCTGACACGGGCCAGGGACTTGCGGTTCATCAGCCCGTTGATCAGGGTCGATTTGCCGACGTTGCTTCTGCCCGCAAAAGCAAATTCCGGCAGTGTGCCTGCCGGAATCCTGCTGGTAACCCCGCAGACAAGTGAAAGCTCTACTGTTTTGATTACCATTATTATATCTCTTTCGCGTCTTTTGGGAAATCCTGTATTGTCTTATTCAAAAAAATCCCTTCCAGTGTACAGAATATTTAGTACACGGAATATTTAAAAGGCCTGTCCGGCACTGCCTCAGGCCCGGGTCACCTTGCGCTTTCTGCGCCTGGTCCCGGCGGGTCTGGCCTCCGGAGCGGGTTTCTCGGGAAGCGGGGGCTTCTCTCCGTGTTCGATCTTCGGGGCGGCCTTGCCCTCCACCGAATCCTTTGTGATGGTGCAGGACACGATGGTCTCGTCGGAGGGGATCTCGTACATGACATCCATCATGGTCTTTTCCATAATGGACCGGAGTCCTCTGGCGCCGGTGCCGCGCTGGACGGCCTTGTCGGCGATGGTCTCCACTGCGTCATCCTCATACTTGAGCTCAACCCGGTCGTAGGAGAAGAGCTTCTGGTACTGCTTGAGAATGGCGTTTTTGGGCTCCTTGAGGATCCGGACCAGGGCCTCCTTGTCCAGCTCGTCCAGGGTGACCACGACGGGGACACGGCCGATGAACTCGGGGATAAGACCGAATTTGATCAGGTCCTCGGGCAGGACGTTCTTGATGACGTTGCCGGCCTTCTTTTCCTCCTTGTCGGCGATCTCGGCGTGGAAGCCCATGGACCTCTTGTCCATGCGGTTGTTGATGATCTTGTCCAGGCCCGCGAAGGCTCCGCCGCAGATAAACAGGATATTGTTGGTGTCGATCTGGATCAGCTCCTGCTGGGGGTGCTTGCGGCCGCCCTGGGGAGGGACGGAGGCCACGGTGCCCTCAATGATCTTGAGCAGGGCCTGCTGGACGCCCTCGCCGGAGACGTCCCTGGTGATCGATACATTCTCCCCCTTCTTGGAGATCTTGTCGATCTCATCGACATAGATGATGCCGACCTGGGCGCGCTCGATGTTGTAGTCGGCCGCCTGGATCAGCTTGAGCAGGATGTTCTCGACGTCCTCGCCGACATAGCCGGCCTCGGTCAGGGTCGTGGCATCCGCGATCGCGAAGGGTACATTGATGATCTTTGCCAGGGTCTGGGCCAGATAGGTCTTTCCGGAACCGGTGGGACCCAGCATCAGGATGTTGCTCTTCTGCAGCTCGACGCCGTCGTCCTCCTCTCCTGTTTCCCTGGCCCTGACCACACGTTTATAGTGATTGTATACCGAGACGGCCAGAACCTTCTTGGCCTCCTCCTGTCCGATGACATATTCGTCCAGGAAGCGCTTGATCTGGGCCGGCTTCAGCAGCTTGATCCCGTCCGTATCCAGGGTCGAGAGCGAGATGTTCTCATCCCTCTCCGACTCCTCCAGAATATCCATGCAGATCGTGACGCACTCATCGCAGATATAGATTCCCTCGGGTCCGGAGATCAGCCTGTTCACCATGTTTTCCGTCCGGTTGCAGAAGGAACACCTGCGCATGCCGGGATACATTCTCTTATTATCTGCCATACATTCCTCTCTGTGCCGCGCTCGCGGCCGCAGTGTTACAGCTCATCTACTGCCTGCAAATCCAGGAAATGGTCCCTGGAGCGGCAGCCCGGGGATTTATGAAAAGATCCGCCTCAGGCCGCTGCCTTACTGTATTTCCTTGCGCGTTGTATAGATATGGTCGATGAGACCGTACTCAAGCGCCTGTTCCGCGGTCATCCAGTTGTCGCGGTCCGTGTCCACCGCGATGCGGTCCAGGGGCTGGCCCGTGTTCTCCGCGAGCATGCGGTTCATGCGGTCCTTGATGAAGGCCAAGTGGGCTGCCTGGATCGCGATGTCCGAGGCCTGGCCCTCTGTGCCTCCGAGGGGCTGGTGGATCATGATCTCGCTGTTGGGAAGGGAATATCTCTTGCCCTTTGTGCCGCCCGCCAGAAGAAAAGCGCCCATGCTGGCCGCCAGGCCGACACAGATCGTGGAGACGTCGCACTTCACAAATTTCATTGTATCATAGATCGCCATGCCTGCGGAAATAGAACCGCCGGGGCTGTTGATATAAAACTGAATGTCCTTCTCAGGGTCCTCTCCCTCCAGAAAGAGCAGCTGGGCCACGATCAGCTCAGCGGAGGCATCCGTGACCTGGTCTCCCAGAAAGATGATCCTCTCCTTCAGGAGTCTTGAAAAAATGTCGTAGGACCTCTCGCCCATTCCTGTCTGCTCTATGACATAAGGGATAAAATTCGCCATTCTTTTCCCCTTTCTTTATATGTAAATTCGAAGGACCGCCGGACAGCCAGCCGCGCCCCGCGCATCCTGGCCTGCCGACGCCCCTTCGATCATGGCTCTTGATTATTCAGCCTTCTCTGCAGGCTCTTCCTTCTTTTCCACCTCAACGGCGTTGTCAGCGACGAAGGTGATCGCTTTCTGGACGGCGATGTCCTCCATCATGCTCTCCTTGCGCTCGCCGAAGAACTTGCGGATGGTCTCGATATCCATGCGGTAGGCATCCGCCATCTTCTGAAGCTCAGCGTCGAAGTCCTCATCGGTGGCAGTGATGTTCTCTTCCTTCGCGACCTGCTCCATGACCAGACGGTACATGATGCGGCGCTCGGCCTCTTCCTTCATGTTGTCGACCAGCTTCTCCCTGGTGGTCTGAGCATACTTGAGATAGTCGTCAAAGTTCATGCCCTGGGACATGACCTGCTGCTCAAGCTCGCCGGCGATCTGCTCCTGCTGGGTGCGGAGCATGGCAGCGGGGATCTCGACATGGGCGTCCGCGATGACCTTCTCGACGGCCTGGTTCTCCTTCACGGAGCGGACAGCTTTCTCTCTGCGCTCTGTGAGGTTCTTGCGGACATCCTCCCTGTACTCGGCCAGAGTGGAGAACTCGGATACCTCGTCGGCAAACTCGTCATCCAGCTCGGGAAGGACCTTCTCGGTGATCTTGTTGACCTTGCACTTGAACACGGCGGGCTTGCCTGCCAGTTCCTCTGCCTGATAATTCTCGGGGAAGGTCACGTTGACTTCCAGGTCCTCGCCGATGTTGGCGCCGACCAGCTGCTCCTCGAATCCGGGGATGAAGGAGTTGGAGCCGACAGTCAGGGGATAGTTGGTGCCCTTGCCGCCCTCGAAAGCGACGTCGTCACAGAAGCCCTCGAAGTCAAGAGCGATCTCGTCGCCGTCCTTGACGGGGCGGTCGGTCACTTCGTTCCTGGTGGCGTTCTTTTCCTGCTCCTTGCGGATCTCGGCGTCCACATCCTCGTCGGTGACGTTGACCTCCTGCTTGTCTACCTCAACACCTTTGTACTTGCCAAGGCTCACGGGGGGCTTTACAGCTACTTCAGCTGTGTAGATAAAAGGCTTGCCGGCCTCGATCTGTGTGACATTGATCTCGGGGTTGGAGACGATATCCTCTCCGCTCTCCTTCGCGGCATCCGGATAGGAGCTGTTGATCACGTCATTCGCGGCATCCTCGTAAAAAATGGATGCGCCGTACATTTTCTCCAGGACCTTCCTGGGGGTCTTGCCCTTGCGGAAGCCGGGGACGTTCATTCTGCTCTTCTGCCGGTTATATACCTTGTTGATCGCTTTATCAAAATCCTCGGCGCTCACTTCGATCGTGAGCCTGACCATGCTTTTCTCCAGTTTTTCAACACTTACACTCATTGTTACCTAAACCTCCGTTAAAGTTTTACACAAGTACATTGCATTATAGCACAAGAGAGAATCCATTTCCAACAGAAAAATCAATAATAATCTGATAAATTTGATTTTTTGCCCGGGATTTTCCGCAGGGCCGGGCAATAGGGTAGAGGGGAGCCAAGC
>DGUF01000203.1:0-2472 GCA_002394525.1 Lachnospiraceae bacterium UBA4317
GTTAATTTTTAAGGAAGTTCACAATAAGGGGACTTCGCAGGAGGATGTCGGCTACGGAGTCTATGATCTCTATGACCTGGGCGAGTTTGACCAGAAGGGGACAGTCCGGACCAAGTACGGGACAAAGGAGGAGTATCTCGAGGCGATTCGTGCTTTTCATGAGGTGGGGATCCGTGTGTTTGCCGACATCGTCCTCAACCACAGGATGGGCGCCGATGAGGCGGAGGATGTGATCGCTGTGTCGGATTCGGCCGAGGACCGCACGCAGCAGGTGGACGGCGAGCACAAGGTGCGGGTGTGGTCCAGATTTACCTTCCCGGGCCGGCAGGGAAAGTACAGTTCATTTATCTGGAATCACAGTCATTTCACCGGAACGGATTATGACGATCTGTCGAATGAACAGGGGATGATCTACCGGTTCGCGGGCAAGCAGTGGAGAAAAGACACGGACCCGGAAAAAGGCAATTACGATTATCTCATGGGGATGAATGTCGATATGAGTAATCCGGATGTCCGCCGGGAGATCCGCACCTGGCTTCTGTGGTACATCCGGGAGACCGGGATCGACGGGCTTCGTCTGGACGCGGTCAAGCATATCAGCTTTGAGTTTTACAAAAATCTCCTCAGGGAAGTGAGGGCGGAGCTCGGAAAGGACATACCGGCTGTCGGTGAGTACTGGAACGCGGATTTGGGGAGGCTCCGTTTCTACCTGGATTCTGTCGACCGGGAAATGTCCCTCTTCGATGTATCGCTCCACTACAATTTTTTCAATGCGTCCCAGGCCGGGGGCGAATACGATCTGCGGAAGATTTTTGACAACACTCTGGTCAGGGAGGTTCCGGACTATGCTGTGACGTTTGTGGACAATCACGACACCCAGTACGGTCAGAGCCTCCAGTCCTTTGTCGCGGACTGGTTCAAGCCCATTGCCTATGCCATGATCCTGCTTCGCGAAAGCGGCATTCCCTGCGTTTTTTATTCTGATTATTACGGCAACCCCGTGCAGGACCGGCCGCTTGTACCCAATCTGGGCAAGATGGTCAAGATCCGGCGCGGATATGCCTACGGGGACCAGGAGGATTATTTCGATGATCCTCATATCGTCGGATGGGTCCGCCGGGGTGTGAAGGACCATCCCGAATCCGGCCTGGCTGTCGTCATCAGCAATACCGGAGACGGCGAAAAACGCATGTGCGTGGGCAGGCAGCACGCCGGTCTCACCTTCCGCGACGCCATGGAAAACTGCCCCGACCCTGTCGTGATCGATGCAGAGGGCTGGGGCGTCTTCCGCACGCGGGGCGGAGATGTCTCCGTCTGGGTTCACGAGGCCGGCTTTGAGTACCTGGTCGTGACGGAGTGAATACAGGAACCGGGATGAACTGAGAAAAAAACCCGGGATGGGGTGACCCGTCCCCTGTTACGCTTATCCGGCAGGATCTGATTGGAAATAGAAAAGAGGTGTAACTATGGATCACTATTATTCGATCTTCATGCTCATTTTTGCGGCGGCTCTCCTTCTCTACGCGATTCTGCTGGCGGTCACGAAGGATTACAACATGCTGCCCCGCCGGGCCACAATTTCCGTCAAACCCAAAGATCCAAAGAAATACACGGTCCAGCTGGCGAAGGTGGTCGCCCTGGTCGCCGCGGCGATCGCTGCCGGCGCGGTGGTGAGTCTGTGGAACGGGCTGGTCGGTGTGGCTGTGATGATTGCGGGGACGATCGCCATGATCTGGGCCGGGACAAAGATAGTTAAGAATGAGTGATAACTACAGGTGCACGGCCGTTGAGAGGGCGTGCACGGCAGCGCAGGCAGAGAGCAGCAAAGAGAGACATTAGAAACGCAGGAACTGCAAATACGGAATGGGATTCCGGGAAAAATCAATCCAGGCTATGACCGCAAGGATCAGAAGGGGGTATCTATGAGAACAATTTCCATCAGAAAAGGAGATCTCACGAAATTTGATACGGACGCGATCGTCAACGCCGCCAATGAAGGCCTGTGGGCCGGGGGCGGCGTATGCGGCGCTATTTTCCGGGCAGCGGGCATGCAGGAGCTGCAGGAAGCGTGCGACCGGATCGGCCACTGTGACACCGGCTCCGCGGTGATCACCCCGGGCTTTCGCCTGAAGGCAAAATATGTCATTCACGCGGTCGGTCCCGTCTGGTCCGGCGGGCAGTCCGGAGAGCCGGAGAAGCTCCGCGGAGCCTATCGGAGCTCTCTGGAACGCGCCAAGGAGAACGGGTGCGCGTCAATTGGATTCCCCCTGATCTCCGCGGGAATATTCGGGTATCCCGCAGATCTGGCCTGGAAGGAGGCAGTCTGCACCTGCAGGGACTTTCTGGAGGAAAACCGGGAAACGGCGATCGACATCGTTTTTGCGGTCCTCGACGACAGGATGCTTTCGATCGGAAGGGAGGCTCTGCAGCGGTATGCCGCGGATTTTTCAGAATGAACCGGGGTGAAAAACG
>DGUF01000203.1:2601-4460 GCA_002394525.1 Lachnospiraceae bacterium UBA4317
GGTGAAAAACGGGGCAGACAGGAGTGAAACTCAGAATGAACCGGGTAAAACGGGAGCGGATCTCAGAAAGCGTGCCTGTCCCCGTTGATCCGGATCAGCAGGACATTGGCTCCTGCGAGGTTTATATATCGAAGTTCCGAGGCCATGCCGGAGATGATCCGGAGGCCTGCATTCGCGGCGGGGTCCTCCGGATCCGCCGCGAATTTTTCTGCATGGTGTTCCAGGTCGAAGGGGCGCCCGTCGTCGCGGAAGCGGAGCGTGAGGATCCCGTCCCTACAGCACACCCTGAGATCTGCTCCGTAAACGATCTCATTTCTGTAACCCCATTCCAGGATGTGGGCTGAGAACTCCTCGATGCAGAGGGCTGCTGCGGAGCTGACGCGGCCTGTGAATCCGCAGGAACGCAGGAGCAGGCGGATCTTTTCAGAGATCTGCACGGCTTCTTTCATGGAATAGATCGTTGTGTCCTCCAGTGTGCCGTCAGGGTCAGGGTCATGAAGAAAGCCTCTGAAGCAGGCCAGGGCAAAGGCGCACAGGGCAGCGGCCAGTGCTCCCGCAGTTCTGCCGGGCCAGAAGCCGGTCTGTCCGGCGATTTTTCCCAGAAGGGCGGAGAATAGTAAGATCATTGCGCCGCCGTCCAGGACAGCTGCCGCCATTGCCGGCAGGGTTTGAGAGGTGACGACCAGAAAGCTCACGATCAGCTGGGAGAAAACGGTAAATGGCAGCGAGACTGCCAGGCAGCGCAGGTAGAGGGAGGACATGGAAACGATCGCTTCCTCCGGGCCGGCGCAGAAGGCGGCCATCGGGCCCGCTGCCATAAAGAAGAGCAGGGCGTAGGCGGAGCAGGGGACAAGGGCATACCAGATACCCAGCCGCATTGTAAAGTTCAGGGCACGGCTGTCATTTTCTCCGTGGCAGATGCTCCCAAGGAGCATGCAGGTGCTGCTGACGGCAGTGGCTGCCGCGAGCAGGATCGGCCACAGTGAATTTCCGATCCCGAGAACTGCCAACGCCTCTGCCCCTGCCAGCTGGATGGCCAGCCGGTTCAGGAGAATGCCGGATATGAAGGCAGTCAGCTGTCCGGGCACGACCGGTGAGGCGGACCTGAGAGAGTCCGCCAGGTATTTGAAGGAAGCGGGGACGCTATGGGGACGGCGCGGCCTCAGCAGGGCATTTTCGCGTCTAAAATGCAGGAGCAGAACGATGCATTCCGCCCAGCAGCTGAGGGTCGTTGCCGCCGCCATTCCCCCCATACCGCTGTGCAGCAGACACGCGCTGGCTATATCTCCCAGGATATTTACAGCCGTGCCGACAGTGACGGCACGGGGAGACCGGCCTCCGTCGCCATCGATCTGCATGATGGGGTGGAGCACGGACAGGGTCATCAGGGCAGGCATGGCGGGGAATAACCCCAGAAGATAGGCGGAGGCATCAGAAAGGATCTCCGCGGAATGTCCTGCCCCGGCCTGCATGGCTGTAAGGGTAAATTCCCTGAAAAAAGTGCAGAGAGCCATCAGAGGAAGGGAGACTGCGCAGGCGCTGCACAGAAGAAGATATAAGAGCCGGCCCGCGCCGTCAGTATCTCCCCTGCCGGCACATTTGCCGGCCCCGGAGGCGGCCGCCGTGCGCAGCAGCATGCAAAACAGACCGATCAGGGCAAGGAACGGCAGGACCAGACCGAAAGCCCCCGCCGACCGGCTGCCCAGGAAGTGGCTGATTATCATTCCATCAGCGACAGTATTGATCATCACCGCAAAGGACCCGGAAAAATTGAGCCTTATACTGCGGTGAAACATCCTTTTCAGGATTTTTTTACCATTTTCTTTTTCACTCATATGCCAAGGGTCTCATATGCCAAC
>DGUF01000113.1 GCA_002394525.1 Lachnospiraceae bacterium UBA4317
AAGAAAAACCGGCATGCATCCGCATACCGGTTTTTCTGCTTTTCTTCTCTGACCGCTTCTTTTATAATTAACTAACGAAGGCACTTTATTTCCAAAACAGCCTAAGAAAGCGCAGCAATATTGCGCTCGCTATTCGAGTGAAGCGTCAGGGAAAAGTGTTAACAGTTACAATTTGTATAAGTGATCACCGGACAGGTCCCGGCTCTGGACAAGGAGGCTTCAGAATATGACAGAACTTCACCCGCTGCTGCGCGAGTATTATGATGAGATCGATCCAGGAAAGAGGTTCAGGCATCTCACTGCCTATCTGGCGGAGGCGGAGACGCCGCTTTCCGCGGCCGACAGCTGCCGGATCGCTCTGTTCAACACCCGCTATCACATTCCTGCCTCCTCCGGTCTCTTCGGCTTTCTGGGCAGGTCCAGGGCGGACGATCATAAGGCCGCTGACTCTGCGGACCCTGCAGCCCCGCTCCCTCCCGGGGAGGGGGACCTCTTCCTGAGAGAGATCATCACCCTGCTTTCCATCTGCAAAAATGCCGGATTCCGGCCTCAGAAATACCGCAATACAGTCCTGAAGTCCCTGCGCGCCCTCAGGCTGGAGGAGATCCCCGGCCGGGAGGGAACGGATGAAGCCCGCGCAGAGGCCCTCTACCTGGAGCTGCGCAATACGGTCAGGCGCTATTTTTCCACCTGCCACTCCAGCTCCTACGGCAGAAAGCTCCTGGGCTTCAACACCTCCGATGACAGGGACAAGGAACGGCTCCGCTGTCTGGACACCTGGAATTTTTCCTTCGGGATAGCAGACCTGCTGGGCCTGCGGGAGGAGATGGACCTGCTCTGCCGGGCCGCCAACGATGAATATGTCGCGTCTGCTCCCGAGGCGGAATCCCTGGAGAGCGCCTTCAAGGCCTTCGGCGGAGAAACCGGAAAACACTGAGGGGCAGCCCGTTTTTTTCTCCATAGGGCGTCCCCCTCTCTTTAAGCGGCCTCCGCAGGGCCTGCGGACATGCGGACAGGTTCCGGAAGTTTCCCGCTCAGCCCCATTCCTCCCATCCCCGCCTGTAGAGCCAGAGGCAGATCAGGATGGACAGGAGCGATCCCATGGGAGCGGCCAGTCCCATTGGATAGAGGGTCTCCGGAAAATACACCGCGGCCAGCCAGGCGCCCGGGATGCGGAAGGTGACGATGGAGATCATATTGTGGATAAAGGAATAGCCTGCTTTCCCGTAGGCACTGAAGAAGCCGCTGAAGCAGAAATGGATGCCGGCCAGTATGCAGTCCAGGGAATAGGTGCGCAGATACTGGCTCCCCAGGCGGACGACGGTCTCCACATTGTCTCCGTTTTTGACAAAAAGCGATACGATCCACGGGGCCAGGGGCTGGCACAGGACAAATATGACCGCGCCGAAGCCCGCACAGATCATGCAGCCCATGCGCAGGATCTGCCGGCTCCTGCCGTTCCGGCCCGCGCCGGCGTTCTGGGCGGACAGGGCCGAGACCGTTGAGAGCATGGCTCCCGGCACCAGGAAAAGAAAGCTGATGACCTTCTCCACGATCCCGACCGCAGCCGATACCTCTATGCCCCGGCTGTTGGCGATCATGGTGATGACCAGGAAGGAGACCTGGATCATGCCCTCCTGCAGGGCGATCGGAACGCCGACCCCCAGGATCCTGCCCGCGTCCTCTGCCCGGGGCCTTTCCGACAGACGGAAGGCATCCGGGTGATATTTTTTGAGGGAAAAAAGTCCCAGCAGGACCGAAATGCCCTGGCTTGCCACAGTCGCCAGAGCCGCGCCGGCCGCCCCCATGGCAAGGGGACCCACCAGCAGCCAGTCCAGACCAACATTGATGAGTCCGGCGACGGCGACGTAGTACATGGGCCGCCGCGTATCCCCCAGTCCCCGGAAAACGGCCGAGACGACATTGTAGGCCGTGATAAAGAGAATGCCTGCGAAGCAGATCCGCATATAGGCGGCCGCCTCGGCAGAAGCTGCCTCCGGCACCCTGAGGATCGCCACCAGGCTTTCCGTCAAAAACAGGAGCAGGACCGTGAGGCCCGCGGCCAGGCCCGCGAACAGGGCGAAGGTCGTACTGACGGCGCCGCCCAGGCCCTTCCGGCTGCCCGCGCCGACCCCGCGCCCGATCAGGACCGTGGAGCCCATGGCAAAGCCTGCGATGACGACCGTCAGCATATGCATAAGCTGGCTCCCGACCGACACGGCCGTGATCGAGGCCGCCTCATTAAACCGGCCCACGATAAAGAGGTCCGCCATCCCGTAAAAGGACTGCAGAAAACAGGTGATCAGATAGGGGATGGAAAAGCGCAGCATCCCCCGCAGGATACTGCCGCTGGTAAATGTATTATCTTTCATGTTTTTCTCCAAATTTCTGAAATCGGCATGGGAGACCGCAGACTTTTCAGCTGCGCCCTCCGGGCAACAGACGGCTGACCGGCTTGTGCCATCCGGGCAGCAAGTTTCCTGCAGACAGACGGCAGACAGGCCCGGGCTCCGGGACACGCCCTCCGGCTGGCAAAAAGAGAAATCTGCTGCCGGCAAAAAGGTTTTGACACTATAATCCACTTTTGTTATTGTACTTAAGAGGAAGAGACGGCGGATCTTTTCCGCAGCTGCGACAGCTCAGTCATGGCAGCTGCCCGCTCTTTTCCGCCCAATGAAATCCATCATACCTGAATATTGGAGGAAAAACCATGGCTAAATTTGTATGTGATGTATGTGGCTACGTCTATGACGAGGCTCTCGGCGATCCCGATGCAGGCATCGAGCCCGGCACAAAGTTCGAGGATCTCCCCGATGATTTCGAGTG
>DGUF01000115.1:0-171 GCA_002394525.1 Lachnospiraceae bacterium UBA4317
ACTACGCTCTGTATCCTCATATGTCCGTCTATGACAACATGGCATTCGGCCTCAAGCTCCGCAAGGTCCCCAAGGCTGAGATCGACAAGGCCGTCAAAGAGGCAGCCAAGATCCTCGACCTCTCCCACCTGCTGGACCGCAAGCCCAAGGCTCTTTCCGGCGGTCAGAGAC
>DGUF01000115.1:276-4966 GCA_002394525.1 Lachnospiraceae bacterium UBA4317
AAGGTCTTCCTCATGGACGAGCCTCTGTCCAACCTGGACGCCAAGCTCCGTGTCCAGATGAGAACCGAGATCGCCAAGCTCCACCAGAGACTGGGCACCACGATCATTTACGTCACACATGACCAGACCGAGGCCATGACCCTGGGTACCAGGATCGTCGTCATGAAGGACGGTATCGTTCAGCAGATCGACTCCCCTCAGAACCTCTATGACAACCCCTGCAACCTCTTTGTCGCAGGCTTCATGGGCTCCCCTCAGATGAACTTCCTGGATGTTTCCGCCAGGGTCGAGGGCGGCAAGGCCTATCTGGATCTTGAGGGCCAGAGCATCGAGCTTCCCGCCGACAAGGCCAAGGGCATCATCGACGGCAACTACAACGGCAAGACCGTCATTCTCGGCATCCGTCCCGAGGATATCCTGGCTTCCCCCGAGGCGCTCGAGAAGGCAGCCTACAAGTTCACCTCCACCTGCAACGTCTACGAGCTGCTCGGCGCAGAAGTTTTCCTCTACTTCGATGTGGCCGGCAATTCTGTGACAGCCCGTGTCGAGCCCGATACCACGATCCGTCCCGGCAAGAGCATGACCTTTACCTTCGACACCAAGAAGATCCACATCTTCGACAAGGAGACCGAGCTGACCATCGCCAACTAAAAAAAAACGCCGGCGCTCCGCCCTGCAGTTTGCGGATCTCCGGCTCCGCAAAAGCCGGAAGAGCGGCGCCATGACCCGCGCCGGATTGCAAACAGCGGATAAATGTGTAAAATAGAGCAGTGCAGGCAGTGCCTGCACTGCTCTTTGTATGAAGGACCGCAGAGAAACGGCAGACGGGCTGCGGCAGGCGCTTGTGCCTCAGAACCAAAGGGCCTGTGGCAGGCGTTTGCGCCTCAGAACCAAAGGGCCTGCAGCGGTCTTTTTTCACAGAACAGGATCGGGGGAAAATGATTACATCACAGATCATAAAAAACTGCCTGGAGGATATGCGGGCCATCACCCGCACGCAGTTCTGCGTCCAGGACCTGAATGGAAATGTCGTAGCCGCCACGCCTGAGATGGTCCCGCAGGACAGGTCGATCGTGACCGGCTTCGCCCGGTCGGCCGTGGACAGCCAGATCATAGGGGACAGCTACCTGCTCAAGATCCTCGACGAGGGGGAGCCCTTTTATATCCTGACGGCGACGGGCACCAGCGATTACACCTTCATGGTGGCCAAAATGGTCGCCAGCCAGCTGCAGACCCTGGTCGCGGCCTATAAAGAGCGCCTGGACCGGGGAAACTTTTTCCAGAATCTGCTGCTGGACAATCTGCTCATGGTCGATATCCACAACCGGGCCAGAAAGCTCCATATCACGAATACCGCATACAGGGCGGTCGTGGTCTTTGAGATCTCGGACAAGTCCTCCTCCGCCTCGGAGATAGAGCGCCGGGCCGAGGCTGCGCAGATGATGACGGGACTCTTCTCGGCCCAGGGGGGCGACTACCTGACGGAGGTGGAGGAAGACAGCGTGATCCTGATCAAGGCCCTCTCCTCTGAGAACGACTATGAAGAGCTCGAAAAGATCGCGGCCATGGCCGTGGACATGCTGGGAGCCGAGGCCATGGTGGACGCCCGCGCCGCCTACGGGACCATCGTACCGGAGCTCAAGGACCTGTCCAGGTCCTACAAGGAAGCCCGTATGGCCATGGATGTGGGACAGATCTTCTATGCCGGCCGCCGCGTCCTCTCCTACAATGAGCTGGGGATAGGAAGGCTGATCTACCAGCTGCCCGTCAACCTCTGCCGCATGTTCCTGAATGAGATCTTCGGGGACTATGATCCGTCGGAGATCGACAGCGAGACCCTGGCCACGATCCGGACCTTCTTTGCCAACAACCTCAACGTGTCGGAGACTGCCCGCCAGCTCTTTGTCCACCGCAACACCCTGATCTACAGGATGGAAAAAATGGAGAAGACCACCGGCCTGGATATCCGCACCTTTGAGGATGCCATGACCTTCCGGATCGCCCTCATGGTCAGCGATTATCTGAAATTTCTCGAGAGAAAGCCGTGATGACCTCCCGGACCTTCCTCATAATCAGCGATTATCAGATATTTCCCGGGAGAAAACCGTGATTATCTTCCGGATTGCCCTCCCGGATCGCCTTCCCGGATTCCTTCCTGTGCAAAAAAACCGCGTCTGCCTTTTCATACGCCGGCAGACGCGGATTTTTTTTGTGGTGCGTTCTATTTTTCTTTTGAGGGCATTTCGCCTTTGAGAGCGGCGCGGCCCCCGGCAGCCTGCCCGAACGGCCCGGTTCAGCGCCGGGCGGCTTCGCCGGTCATGGCCTGATCAGGCGGTCCTGCTGTGCGCCAGCCTCGCCCGGCGGATCTCCTCCATCATGCTGTCAACGCGCTTCTCCAGATAGAGATCCACATTGTACTGGCGCTCCAGATCACGGTCGAAGATCTGAGTGAACTGGACGAGGTCCAGGCCTCTGTCCCTGAGAAAGAACTCCCAGACGACCGGGCGGGTGCCGGGCCGGACGTCGACCTCGACATGGTTGTCAGATGCGAATTTCATAATATCAAACATAGTTTGTACCTCCGTGTTTTTTTCTTTTTCCCTTTTACGAGGTGGATTTTAACCCATAAGCCGCCTCAGGGGAAGTGTGAAAACTGACAAAAATTATGCAACATAGACAAAACATTGGTGAAAAACAAGGCAATATGGATGTTAAAGAAGTCTAATACCAGTCATATTGCACAAAAACCTCAGCCGGACTGGCCCAAGCTTTCAGACATATATTTCTATCGCGGATTCTCATAGGCGTGCTATAATGGTGGAAATCTGAGAGGAGGATAAAACGCCGGCCCTGAGTACCCATAAAACCGGAGAGGAAACCTGGCAGGATGCCTGAGAGGAAGAACAATGCAGGCCCCTGTAGTGCCCGGAACCGGAGAGAAATCCGCAAGCAGCCTGACAGGGTGCTCAAGAGGCGGCGGAGAAGTTCATATATGAAAAAAGGAATATTATTCGGAGTACTGGTCATTGTGGCGGTTCTGGCGACAATCGCAGGAGCCGGAGCCTATTACGTGGGATCCCTGCAGAGGGGAAACGCCTTCCTGGAGGGGACCAGGATCAACGGGGAGAACGTGTCCGGGCAGACGCCCGCCCAGGCAGCTGCGGCTCTGTCCGCGGATTACAGGCAGGGGCAGGTCATCCTGGAGGAGGACGGCAGGGAGGTCTTCCGGTCGTCCCTGCAGGACCTGGGCTTTGCCCTGGATGAAAAGGCCCTGGAGGAGTCCCTCACAAAGGATATGGAGTCCGAAAAGACTGAGATCGGCGTGATCCTCAGCGGGCTCGTAAACGGAAACTCCTTCAACCACGATATACCCTATACCTTCGACGAAGAGGTCTTTAACAAGGCGGTCACCAAAAAGGCGGTCACGGCGCCCCGCAGGGAAAATGTGGACGCGAAGATCATCTATGACGAGGATGCCGGCCAGTGCAGGATCGAGCCGGAGGTCAGAGGGACCCAGTTCCATGACAGAGACCTCCGCGCCTGGCTCAAGGACCAGATCCCGCCGGTCTTCACGGCCGGAGCTGCCGAAGGAGCCTGGAAGTCTGGACAGGCACAGGAGCCTGTGGCACCGGAGCCCTCCGCGGTCGGCGGGACGGCAGCCTCCGCCGCAGCAGAGGCAGGAAAGGCCGGATCCGGAACGGAAGGCAAGGCAGAGGCAGGAAAGGCCGGATCCGGAACGGAAAGCCAGGCGGGGACAGAGGCGGCGAAGTCCGGACAGGAGGGAGCTTCCGCGGACCAGGGCCCCAGGATCAGCCTGACAGAGGAGGGGATCAGCCTGGTCTGCACGATCCCGTCCTCCATCTACATCCTGCCGGACAAGCTCTCGACGGATGAGAACCTGGTCAGAAAATGCGACATCCTCAACCGCTACGCGGGCAATACGATCACATACCTCTTTGGAAATGAGTCGGAGACCCTGGATTTCAAGACCTTTATGAACTGGATCAAGATCCGGGGGGACGAGGTGAGCCTCCGGCCCGAGAAGGTGACGGAATATGTCTCTGACCTGGCGGCCAGATATGAGACCAGGTACCGGGACAGGGTCTTTACCACGACCTGGGGCGCCCAGATCACCTTCCCGGCGACCATGAACGACTACGGCTATATCATTCTGGAGGACCAGGAGGCGGCACAGCTGACCCAGGACATCCTGTCCGGCGAGTCGGTCGCCCGGGAGCCGATCTACCAGGACGTCAATGATTGGGGCAACCCGGTCTACCTGAGCCGCAACGGCATGGATGACCTCAACGGGACCTATGTCGAGGTCAGCATCGGCGCCCAGCATATGTGGTATTACCGCCACGGGGAGCTGATCGTCGAGAGCGACGTGGTCACAGGCGACCCCACCCAGGGCATGGACACGGCCACCGGGGTCTTCCCCCTGGCCTTCAAGGAGAGCCCCTCCACCCTGCGCGGGGGCGAGGGAAAAAAGAAATACACGACCAAGGTCCAGTACTGGATGCCCTTCTACGAGGGCCAGGGCCTGCACGACGCCTGGTGGAAGACCGTATTCGGCGGCAGCGAGTACAAGGGCAACGGGTCCCACGGCTGTGTCAACCTGCCCTCCTCTGTCGCGGAGACCCTCTACAACAATATCGAGCCAGGAACGGCCATCATCATCTATAATTAG
>DGUF01000115.1:5061-11058 GCA_002394525.1 Lachnospiraceae bacterium UBA4317
CAAAACCAATAGAGGAAAAACCATATAGAGGCAAAAAAAGCCGGAGCGCATCAGACGCTCCGGCTTTTGCATGAAAGCCTGATCTTTTATCCTGTCTCTGCAGAAGACTCCCGTCTCCAGGCGTATACGCAGGCGGCGGACAGTTTATTCCCTGCGGGACTGGAGGATGCGGATGCCGTTGACCTCTATGTCGTCGGCGACGGGGATGGTCAGGTATTCGATCCCGTCGATGAAGCGGGTCTTGATCATGTCGGCCATTTCCGACTTGACCGTGATCCGCAGGCTGGGGGTCTTGATCTCCAGCTTTCTGGTGTCGGCGGCGTTCTCCGCCATGAGGCTGCCGCCCACGCCGACGGCCTCGTCAAAGGCCGCGTCGAAGGTGTCCAGGGAGTCCCCGTCCGCCCCGTTCTCGTAGAGGATGCGGCGCAGCTGGACCTTTTCGATCCGGGGAGGCTCGCCGCTGTCCTTTTCCTCCTCCACCAGCTGGCCGATGGCCTCGTGGATATTTTTGACATTCTCGAAATCGCAGTCACGGCCCAGGGTGGCTTCGACGACGTTTTTAAAGACATCGCGCTGGTCGTCCTCCGGCAGGGGCATGGGGCAGCCCAGCAGGTCAGCCGGGATCTCCTCGTGCAGCTCGTCGGGCCGGCGGGCGAAGAAGAGGGTCTGGTGGATGTCGGGGCCCCGGTCGTTGAAGGCGGGAAAGAGGAAGCCGGTGTCCGGCCGCTGGACCGCCCAGTCATTCCTGCGGTCCAGGAAGCTCTTTTTGTCCGAATCATAGCAGAGCCCCTCCTTGAGCAGGATCACGGGGCAGATGCTGCAGAGGATGAAGGAGTAGACATAGTCGGAGGCGTCCTCCATGTCAAATCCGTCGGATGTCCGGCCGGGGATGTCGTAGATGCCGTGGGCCAGGAGGATCAGGTATTTTTCTGGGAATTTGACGGTCTCGATCACGCGGTCCCAGAAGGCCCGGACCAGGGTGCTGTCCTCCAGGCCGGACTGCTCCAGCCGGTAGAGGAGGTCCTGCCGGCCTCCGGCGGCCTCCTCCTCCAGGGGGAATTCCAGGTTGAAGAGATTTTTGCCGGGCTTGCCGCCCAGGGTCTGGCGGAAGATCTCGCAGTATTTCTCCACGGTGGATTCCTCCAGGGCCAGAAAGGTCTCGTGGAGCTCGGTCACGATCTCCCGGTTCTCATCGACATAGCAGCCCCGGATCTTGTCGATCCGGCAGTTGTTCATGGTCATCAGTTTGCGGATCTCCGCAATGGCTTTTTTATCCAACGATTACCTCCGTTTACAGACACAGTCCCGCCGTGGGCAGACTCCCCTGGGAAGGGAGCTGTCCGCGGCGGGTGCTTTTTTCTTATCTTTATTTTCTTGTGGTATCCATGTGATTCTGGCTGTTAGCTGTTAGCTATTAGCTGTTAGCCCTTAGCTTTTAGCCTTAGGATCATTCGGGGCCGGGGGGTTAGTGCGGCTTCACGCAGGAGCCTCCGGCCGTTTTTTCAGGTCCCGGGGGACCTGCTGTCCTCACTGGATCAGGCAGGTTTCTGCTGCCCGCGCAGGACCGGCTCAGGTCATCACAGAAGCCTTGCGAATCTCTTTGTGACCCAGCCCTCGACGCCGTTGTATTTGGCGTAGATGAAATTGCCGGAGGTCTCGTTGGGATCGACATTGAAAACGGTCCCTGCGGTGATCCGGATGCCGGGGATCTCATAGGCGTTGTTGGACGAAGGCCTGCTGCGGAGAGCCAGATAGGAGCCGGGGACATCGTCTACGATGGAGACGGCCGGTCTCCAGATCCTGTAACGCGTGGGCCTCACGGGTTCCTCGGGCCTCTTGGGCTGGGGCTTCTTGCCGGTGCCGGCCCCGCTGAAGTGAAGTCCGGTTCCGCCGCCGGCTGTTGCCTCCAGCTCTTCGTTATCCACGGGTTCAGCCTTTGCTGCCATAATATCCTTGAGATCTGCGCCTGTAAGCATTTCTTCATTCATTTTCTTTTCTTCAGACATAATGTATACCTCCTCGCTGTCAAAACGATCCGTTCGTACAGGTGGCTTTTTTTTTATTTACGGTTATAATTATAGCATAAGAATTGTCATAGAAAAGTCACACATCAGGAGAAAATATGGGACAGACACTGATCAATAAAGAATTCTATGAAGCGATCACGCATTTTGACAGGTCGGAGGCCGCGCAGGACCTCTACTATACAGTTATGAACACCGTGACGGAGCGGAACGGGAAGCGGGATACGATCAGAAACCAGATCCTCCGCGTCTATGCCATGCTCTTTTGCGAGGACCTGGACATGCAGCCAGGCCAGGCCGCGGGGCCGGATGAGGTGGAGGCTACGGCCGACCGGCTCTATATCGGCAGCATGGGCCTGGACCCCCGCCACTGGTACAGGATGCAGCACCATTTTCCTGTGATCGATGAGGACAATTACGACCGCTTTGCCGCTCTGGTCATCGCGGACCTGAACGCCGGCCCCCTGCGGGAGGCGGCGGTGAACGGGGATGAGATGCTGCTGGTCGGAGAGGCGGACCCCCTGCGCATGACAAGGGAGCAGCGCAAAAAACAGCGGCTGCGGAGAGTGACGTCGTCCAGGTTTTTTGACGAGGTCCACAGGCAGACGGGCAAGTAAAACGTGCCGGTCATCCGGCTGCCGCGCAGGCGGATGGACAGGCAAAGTGTGCCGGCTGCCGCGCAGGCGGACGGCCCCGGCCGTGACCGCCTGATCAGGTTCTGCCGCGCAGCCGGACGTACGGCACAGACGGATGCACGGCACAGACCACAGAATGAGATGGCGCAGAGCCATGGAAAAGATGGATCAGGGACAGGTTCCCGGATCCGGGAGACAGCTCAGACTCAGGAGATAGGAATATGACAATAATCGCCGTCAATGAAGACGAAAAGACCCTGGACAGCATCTGCGGGACCATAGCGGACCTGGAGCCGGACGCGGAGCTTCTGCGCTTTGCCTCCAGCCCGGAGGCCCTGGCCGCAGCCAGAGAAAAGGAGGTGGACATCGCCTTTCTGGATCCGGTCCTGACGGAGATCGGGGGCCTGGACCTGGGCCAGTATCTGAAGGAGCTCTATCCCCAGATCAACCTGATCTATATGACGGATACAAAGGAGTACAGCTATGAGGCGATCGCCCAGCATGCCAGCGGCTATCTGCTGGAGCCGGTCGGCAAGGACCACGTGCAGAGGGAGCTGGAGGACCTGCGCCACCCGGTCGACGCCCGCAGGCACAAGAGGGTCTTTGCCCAGACCTTCGGCAATTTTGAGCTCTTCGTCGACGGAAGGCCGGTGGAATTCAAGTATTCCAGGACCAGGGAGATCTTTGCCCTGCTGGTCAGCAAGCGCGGGGCCCAGGTCACGAACGGAGAGATCATCGCGACCCTCTGGGAGGACGACGGGGACCCGGCCAAAAAGAATTCCTATCTGAGCAACCTCCGCCAGGACCTGCAGAACACCATGACCCGGCTCAGGCTCAACGGAATCATCCTCAAGCAGAGGGGGAGCCTGGCAGTGGCCGTCGACAAGATCGAGTGCGACCTCTATGACTGGCTGGAAAAAAAGAAGGACTCCAAATACCGCTATATGGGGGAATTTATGACCCAGTACAGCTGGTCCGAATTTATGGCCGCGGAGCTGGATGAGATCAGCTTCTCCATGGAGGAAGAGGAATAGTGTCCCGTGTCAATCATTTTTGAACTAAAATCACCATCTCGTCGCCGCCCGCTGCGTTGTCATCAGTCATCGATGGGCTCACATCGACTCCTTCTTCCGCCTTGCGGGAACGGCGACGATCTGGCAATTTTAATTTCAAATATGATTGACACGGTACACTGGGACGGGACCGGCCGGGCCGGACCGGATAGGACAAAAAAAACAGAATATTATAGATTATTAAAGAAAGAATAGGAAAGGACAGAAAATGGCTAGACTGAAAACGTTTCTATTCGGTATGCTCGCGGGCATATCCATTTCCATCGGGGGGACTGTCTTCCTCTCGCTGGATAACAAGGTTCTGGGAGCAGTCTTTTTCACGGTGGGACTCTTCACGGTCTGCACCTTTGGCTTTGATCTGTTCACGGGCAAGGTCTGCTATGTCTTTGACCGGGACCTGAATTACGCGCTGGACCTGCCGGTCATGTGGGCGGGCAATTTCGCGGGCGCCTGGCTGACGGCATTTCTGGAGAGCCTGACCCGGATCGGCCCGGCCCTGCAGGAGAAGGCGGCGGGCATGTGCGCTGTCAAGGCGGAGGACTCCCTCCTGAGCCTGTTTATCCTGGGTGTCTTCTGCGACATCCTGATCTATATAGCGGTGGACGGCTACAACAAAAATCCCCATGAGATCGGCAAGTACCTGTCCCTTCTCTTCGGGGTGACTGTCTTCATCCTCTGCGGGACAGAGCACTGCGTGGCGGACATGTATTATTTTTCCATCGCGGGCGCATGGAATGCCAGGACCCTGGTCTGTCTGCTGGTGATCACGCTCGGCAATGCCGCGGGCGGAGTCCTGCTGCCCCTGCTGCGGAGGCTCCGCTGAACGCCGTTCAACCCGGGTTTTTGCGTCGGACACAACAATGCTTTGCATTGTAAAGCTTCGCATTGTAATGCTTCGTATTGTAATGCTTTGCATTGTAATGCTTCGCATTGTCGCAGAAACGCCTCGCGTTCGTGGCTGTCTGAACTGTAACAATCAATGATCTCAGAGCACGTAAATGGTCTTTTTCTCCCTTTGCGGAGCGGAGGGCGTTGCGGGGAAAAACCGCGGACAGACTCCGGGAAAGGCCGGTTGAAGCGTTCCGGAAAGGAGGGAAATTATGGGAAAAAAGATAGGAAAACTTTTAACAGCGATGATGCTGTGCGCGGTATTTCTGCTTGTGTGCACAGCCTTTGAAAAACCGGTCGTTGCCGCCGGGAGCACTCTCGAAGACGAGCTGGCCGCGGAGGATACCTTCGAAGGGACCGATTCGGAGGAGGAGCTCGTCTCAACCGTTATGGAGGCGGATCCAGAAGACCTCGTGGGGACGGAGCAGGAGGCAGAGCCCCGGCAGGAGCTTGTGATCAAGGCACATCCGGAGACCAGGTTCATCAAGGAGGGGCAGACCGCGGTATTTAAAGTCTCCGCGACAGGCAGGGACCTCTCCTACCGCTGGGAGTACCGCAGGGCCAACGAGGAGGAGTGGCACAAATCCACGGCCCAGGGCCATGACACAGCCACTCTGAAGGTTGCGGACGTCCCCGCCAGGCACAACGGCTACCGTTATCGCTGCCGCATCAAGGATGCCTACGGTAAGAGAGTTTATACCAAAACCGCGGTCATGTATGTCCTGGGCATCCGCCTGGATCCCCCGGACCAGTACAAGAGGGTCGGAGCATCTGCGACCTTCCATGTCACTGCCTCGGGCAGGGGACTGGAGTACAGCTGGCAGATGCAGCGGCCTGACCAGGACGCGTGGGTGACGCCCACAGGCGAGGACAGGTACACGGATACCCTCTACATCCCGGAGGTCAAGGCGGGGCACAACGGCTATGCCTTCCGCTGCAGGGTGGAGGACGAAGCCGGGCATGTCGTCTACTGCAGCTCGGCAAAACTCTATGTCCTGTCGATCAGCAAAAACCCGTCTACGGTCGATATCGTGAGCGGCGGGACCGCCTCCTTCAGCGTCTCCGCGAGAGGAGCCGGCCTGCACTATCAGTGGGAGGTAAAGGAACCGGGCGGATCCTGGAGAAATTCCACCAGCTACGGATGCTATTCCAGTACGCTCAGAGTCAGCGGCTGGACTGACTACCACGGCTACCACTTCCGCTGCAAGGTGATGGACGGCGGAGGCAACTCGGTCTACAGCAATGCCGCCTCCCTTCACGTCCTGGGCATCACCAGGAATCCTTCCAATAAGACGGTCAGGGCGGGGCAGTCGGCCTCCTTCACCATCGGCGCGACCGGATCGGGCCTCAAGTACCAGTGGCAGGTCAAGCCGCCCT
>DGUF01000115.1:11133-14130 GCA_002394525.1 Lachnospiraceae bacterium UBA4317
TGGAGAAATTCCACCAGCTCCGGCAGCCACGGCAGGACCCTGAGGGTCAGCGGCAAGGCCGCCTATAACGGCTACCACTTCCGCTGCAAGATCAGGGACAGAAAGGGCCATACGGTCTACAGCAGAGCCGCCAGCCTGCATGTGAAGTCCCTGCAGATCAAATCCCAGCCCTCGGACCAGGTCAAGGTCGTCGGACAGACAGCCACCTTCCACGTCTCGGCGTCGGGGAGCGGCCTCAGGTACCAGTGGCAGGTCAAGGAATACTCGGAGGGAGGCTGGAGAAATTCCACCAGCTCCGGCAACCGCACATCGACTCTGAAGCTCAAGGCCCGGGAGAACAATGACGGCTTCCAGTTCCGCTGCAGGATCCAGGACAGCAGCGGCAAGGTGGTCTACACAAGAGCCGCCTACCTGTGGGTCAATCCCTGGTAAAGTCAGAAATACAAAGTAAAACAGGAAAAGACAGTTATGATCTGACACAGTTTGTCAGAGCATAAGCAAAAGCAAAAAGTACTGCACAGCTGCAAGGAAGGCTGTGCAGTATTATTTTTGATGCTTTTTGTTTTATAATCCGTGATAGTTGGCCCGCAGATAATCTGTTACAATAAATATATTACATTATTCTACAGGCAGATGATCAGACGAGGGACTGACTGGAGGAAAAGTGCTGTCCTGATTGGAGGAAGTGTTTATGTTTAAATTTATATCCTGGAATATTGATTCCCTGAACGCCGCCCTGACCTCTGACTCCCCCAGAGCGCAGCTGTCCAGGGACGTGCTCAATACCCTGAAGAATGAGGATGCCGATCTCATCGCCATCCAGGAGACCAAGCTGCCGGCAGGCGGACCGTCCAAAAAGCACATGGAGATCCTGAAGGAGTTTTTCCCCGGCTATCAGGCCGCATGGGCCAGCTCTGTGCCGCCCGCAAGGAAGGGCTATGCCGGGGTTATGATCCTGTATAAAGAAGGGATGAAGATCGAAAAAAACGTTCCGGAGATCGGCGCGCCCGAGCCTATGGACAAGGAGGGAAGGTTGCTTGCCCTGGACTGCGGCTCCTTCTATTTTGTCAATGTCTACACCCCCAATGCCGGGGACGGACTCAGGCGCCTGGGGGACCGGCAGGTCTGGGACAGGTGCTACGCGGACTATCTGGCGGACCTGGATCAGAAAAAGCCCGTCATCGCCTGCGGGGACTTCAATGTCGCCCACAGGGAGATCGACCTGGCCCACCCCGAGTCCAACCACATGTCGGCCGGGTTCACGGACGAGGAGCGCGAGGGCTTCACAAATCTGCTGGCCAGGGGCTTTGTCGACACCTTCCGCCATGTCCACGGGGATGTAAAGGACGTCTATTCCTGGTGGGCCCAGCGTGTCAGGACCAGCAAGACCAACAACGCGGGATGGAGGATCGATTATTTTCTGGTCAGCGATCGGATCAAAGATCAGGTGAAAAGGTCGGAGATGGTCGATTCAGGCCCCAGGCAGGACCACACCCCCATCCTGCTGGAGGTGGATCTGTAATTTTGTTACAGTTCAGGCCCACTCCGGAAGGGGGACAGGATCCTGGAGACAGCCGGGTGACAAAAATCAGGACAGATTTCATACCGGGCCGGTGCGGTACCCCGAAAGGGATCCGCATCGGCTTTTTACATCATTTTATGTGATATATAGTCTGCTGCTGTGTTATTATAGATATGCAGCGAAAACTTGGGCGATGACCCGCATACATACGACCGAGGTTTACATATGGACAAAATCGCATCAGGAATTATTGATAAATTAAGTATTTTTGATTTCTTTAACGTTATCATTTCGGGGGGCCTGCTGCTCTACGGAATCTCACCGATCCTGACCCAGCAGGCGCCGGAATATGTTTATTCAGTGCTTGACCTGGAAAATGGTGTGGAAAAAGTGATCGTGATCTTGCTTATATGTTATATCCTGGGAAGCATACTGAAGGGAATGCAGGAGGTGCTTTTCAAGGATGTCAAGTCAGGCTTTGTGAAGAAATGCCTGGCCGGCCGGATCATGGCTGAGAAGGAATCGAAGGAAACCGGTACTGTCAAAAACCAGTATTCGAGGAAAAGCATCATCGGGCTTGCGGAGAAGCTTTTCGAGGACAAGAAACTGGGGAAGTTTGATCCGGAAGACAAGGATATGTGCGAGTGTTTCTTCGATTATTGTGAGGAGAGCAACGCGGTTGGCGGATTTGGCAGCAAGGCCAGTCAACTGAACGAGTCGGCCGGGTTTTACGAGCAGCTGGCGATCGCCTTTTTTATGCTGGCGCTGTTCGGGGTCATTCTGTCGCTGTTCATGAATAAACATGCGTGGATGTATAGCATTCTCTACCTGGCGTTGGGAGGCGGCTTTATGGGCAGGGGCTACAACAACCACAAGAAGTGGGCCAAAAAGGTGCTTACGACCTACGAGGCGGTCGCTGACATGGAGGCGGCGAAGGCAAAGAATAATAAGGTCATCGTTGTAAAAGACGCCTGACCGGCAATGCCGCAGACGCGGAACTGCTGAATCGTTACGAATTTATGAAAATGGAAACAGACAGCCGGAGCGGCTCCCTGGAGGAGACCGCTCCGGCATTTTTATGCAGCCGCCCTGCCTACAGCAGGACCCTCAGATGATTATTTTCCGTCCTCTCATAGCGGATGTCCCTGGAGAGCCTGGTCACGATCAGGGAGGAGAGCCTGTCCCCCTCTGTGACCGGATCATAAGCCCTGCCGCCCCAGGTGAAGTCCAGGGTGAGGGTGCCCTCCTGCCGGGCCTTGCCCCGCGGGATCTTCAGGAGCTTAACGGGGGCGGCCGGTTTGAAAATCTGCCCCGGTCCATATCCTACAGAGGGAATGCTACGGCGTCGGAATAGAGCTTCTTCAGTATCCCGATAAAGCTTTTGACGCTTGCTCTGGCATCTGTTTTGTGCGTCAGCAGCTGACAGGAAAAGCTTTCCTTACAGTCAAACGGGATCCAGGCGAACTGGCCGCTGT
>DGUF01000213.1 GCA_002394525.1 Lachnospiraceae bacterium UBA4317
AGCAGCTCCCGAGAGCGAATTCCCCCAAGGCCAGCCTGAAGAAGCAGCTCCCGAGAGCAAATTCCCCGAAGGCCAGCCGGAAGAAGCGGATCCCGGAAGCGCATTTGACGAAACCGGCTATCCGGAAGGAGCGGATGGAGATCAGGCCTTTTCTGAAATCGGCCAGTCTGAGGACGAATTAGGCCAGTCTGAGGAGAACGGGGACGCGGAGGCTGCATTCCGCGCAGTTGATCCGGCTCTGGACCAGGAAGAAGCGGCTTCAGTTCCTGCCGGTGAATGGCCCGTGCTGACAGATGACCAGTCCGTGACAGAAGCTGCAGAAGCGGCAGAAGCAGCAGGAAATTCCGGAGATGACGCAGGTAATGTGATTGCAGTGGACCCTCAGACGGAAGAAACAGCCTCTGAAGAAGCTGCCGGAACCGTGAGTGGTAACTGGACCTATACTCTCAAGGAAAATGGTCTGACGATCGATAAGTATACCGGCTCGGAGACGGAGGTCGTGATCCCTGACACCATAGACGGTTACAAGGTTTCCAATATAGGCAGGAAGGCCTTTTATAACAATCACACGATGCGAAGTGTAACGATCCCTGTCGGTATCACCTCGATCGGCGCAGAGGCATTTTGCGGCTGCATAGCCCTGAATACGATCAACTATAATGCCAGGAACTGCACTTTTCCGTCTGTATGGATCTACGACGATGCCAGAGGCGTGGGTGTCTTCAGCGGGGCCGGCTCCGCGTCCACATCCCTGACAGTTGTTTTCGGCTCCGGGATCGCCAGTGTCCCTGCCAATATGTTTCATACTGCAAGTATCGGGGAGTACGGGGTAAAGGGCTATGACTATGCCCACATCACCTCAATTGTATTTTCCGATTCGATCAGAGAGATCGGCAGCAATGCCTTCCGCAACTGTGATGACCTGGGCAGCGTTGAACTGGGAAGCAGGATCACAACAGTTGGCTCCAATGCATTTAACGACTGCGATTCCATTGTGAACCTGGATCTGGATGACAACCTGCAGACGATCCAGGAGGGAGCCTTCGGTTCCTGTAACAGTCTTGAAACGATCCACTGGGGCAGCAGCCTGGATACGATCGACAAAAGCGCATTTGAAGGATGCATAAACCTTCTGGAAGCTGACATTCCCTCACCTGTCAGGACGATCGGCATCAGGGCTTTTGCCGACTGCCAGTCTCTGACCAGAGTCATTCTTCCCGCCAGCCTCAATTCGCTGAAGGGAGAGGCTTTTATGGGAACCCTGAAGCTGTCCTCTCTCACCGTCAATTCTAAAAACCTGACACCTGCGACTCCATGGATCCATGACAATGCCAGGGGAGCGGGCGTCTTCAGCGGCGCAGGGGCAGGCGTGACCAGTATGGAGGTCGTCTTTGGAAATGGCGTGACAAATGTTCCTGCCAACCTCTTTTATACGGCCAGTATAGGCGAGTATGGCCTCAAGGGATATGATTTCGCCCATGTGACCTCCGTCCGTTTTTCAAATACGGTCGAAACGATCGGTGAAAATGCATTCAGAAACTGTGATGACCTGGCCGCTGTAACACTTGGGACCGGCCTTACCGAGATCGGAACCAGGGCCTTCTGCGACTGCGACAATATCACTTCCATTACGATGAGCCCTGCCCTGCATACCATCGGGGAGGCGGCCTTCAATTCCTGCGACGGACTTGAAGCGATCCACTGGAGCACAGGGCTGGATGAAATCGGTACGTCCGCATTCGAGTCCTGCACCAGCCTCAAAGAGGTCCAGCTCCCGTCACCGCTCAGAGTGATCGGACCAAAGGCCTTTAAGGGCTGCACGGCGATGACCGCAGCCTCCCTTCCCGCCAGCCTCAATGAACTCAGAGGAGAAGCCTTCGCGGAGACGACCAGACTGTCAGAGCTCATCATCAAAGCCCCGAATATGAACGTGGCTTCGCCCTGGATCTATGACGGCGCCAGGGGCGCGGGCGTCTTCAGCGGCGCGGGAGCCGGCGCCTCCGCCCTGGATGTGAAATTCGCATCCGCCATCAAAAAGATTCCCGCCAATATGTTCTTTACGGCGAGCACGACGGAATACGGAATCAAAGGGGAGGACTACGCCCACATCACATCGGTCACATTCAATGCGGCCGTGCAGGAAATCGGCACAAATGCCTTCCGTACGACCAATGACCTGAAACATGTCTACTACCCCGGAAACCAGGAAAAATGGAAACTCAAAACCACGATCCTGGAAGGAAACGAAGGCCTTGAGGGAGCGACAGTCCACTTCGGCTCCCAGCTCAGACATGACCTCATCTCTGTGAATGCGGTCAAAGCGACACTTACAAAAGACGGAAACATCCGCCACTACAAGTGCAAAGACTGCGGCAATCACTTTTCTGATTCCAGGGGCACGACAAAAATTGCCAAAGCCAACTACACCATCCCGGCAGCAAAGAATATTTCCCTGTCCGCCACCTCGCTGACCTATACAGGAGCTGTCAGAAAACCGACAGTAAAAGTCTTAGACCGAAACAAAAAAACCATAGCCAAAGCCAACTACACCATTACCTGGTCCAATACTTCCTCCAAAAAAGCAGGGACCTATTACGCAACCGTAAAACTGACCGGGACCAGATATGCCGGATCCAAAAAACTGACCTACAAGATCACACCCGCACCCATCGGCAAAGCCAAGGTCACCGGTATCAAAACGAAGGTCTATACAGGAAAAGCCCTTACCCAGAATCCCGTGGTCAAGATCGGCACCACCCTCCTGAAAAAAGGAACAGACTATACCCTTTCCTATAAAAACAACAAGAACGTCGGCACAGCGACTGTGACCATCACAGGCAAGGGCAACTACAAAGGCACCATCAGAAAGACCTGGAAGATCAACCCCGGACCCACTGCAATCTCCGCGCTCACCCCGGCATCCGGGGCTTTCACAGCCGCCTGGAAAAAACAAGCCGTCCAGACCACCGGCTACAAGATCCAGTACAGCACTGACAAAACATTCAAGACCGGCGTATCGGCAAAGACCGCTGCCGGTGCCTCGACAGTCCGTAAGCAAATAACAGGCCTTACCAAAGGCAGGACCTACTATGTCAGGATCTGCACCTACAAGACCATCGGAAGCACCAACTACGTCTCAACCTGGAGCCCGGCCAAAAGCGTAAAGGTTCGATGAACCACGTGACAAAGGGGACCATGACAAAGGGGACGGTCCTTTCTGGCACGCTTTGCGTGCCAGGGAGACAGTTCTTTCCGGCACATATCTGGCTTTCACGCCAAAGGGGACGGTTCTTTCCGGCACATTTTGGTTTTCAAAATGCGCCGGAAAAGACCGTCCCCTTTATCATTGGTTTTCAAAATGCGCCGGAAAAGACCGTCCCCTTTATCATTGATTTTCAAAATGCGCCGGA
>DGUF01000027.1 GCA_002394525.1 Lachnospiraceae bacterium UBA4317
TACTTCCTGGGCGGCTTCGGGCGTCTCTTTGACTCCCCCGCCATCTACAAGCCCGACGGGACCATCGCCTACGATTCGATCGTGCCGCAGATGCTCTCGACCCTTCCCGATATCCTGATCGGTATCGTCATCGTGCTGGTGCTCTCGGCCTCCATGTCCACCCTGTCCTCCCTGGTGCTCACATCGAGCTCCACGCTGACCCTGGACTTCCTCAAGGAGACCTTCGTGAAGGATATGTCGGAAAAGACCCAGCTGGTCATCATGCGGGTCCTGGTCGCTTTCTTCATCGTCCTTTCCGTCGTCATCGCCCTCAACCCGCCCACCTTCATCGCTCAGCTGATGGGTATCTCCTGGGGTGCTCTGGCCGGTGCCTTCCTGGCGCCCTTCATGTACGGCCTCTACTCCAAACGGATCTCCAAGGCGGCGGTCTGGGCCAGCTACATCACCGGTGTAGGCATCACGGTTTCCAACATGTTCCTGCACTTCATCAAGTCCCCCATCAACGCGGGCGCCGCGGCCATGATCGCCGGCCTCATCGTAGTCCCGATCGTCAGCCTGCTCTCTCCCGCTCCGGAAAAGGCCTTTGTCGACGATGTCTTCTCCTGCTATGACCAGAAGGTCACTGTCAGAAGGATGCATTCGCTGGAGGACGAGTGAGTTATTTCCCCCTCTGGTAGGGGTAATCAAATTTTAATATCAGCCGGCCATCGGTGAGCTTCCACCCGGCGAGGTCCCGGCGGCACAGAATATCAGGGAGACGAAGTCTGCGCACCTCATTGCGAACGTAGAGGAGCAGGTCGTCTCCCTCTTTTTCCGCCCGGACGTCCCTTTCATCGGCATAGGGCAGGGAGATGATGAGGCTGCGGACGCCTGTCTCCAGGTCATATTCCATGGAAAAGGCCTCCTCGCGGCAGAAGATCTCCGCCGGGTCCGCGTCCCCGTAGAGCAGGTCCGCCGCACTGGCCAGGCGGTCCACCCCGCGGATCTCCCGGTCCTGCAGGGCCAGGGAGAACTGTCTGCGGCCGGGGAAACTCTGGGCGGCGATGGCCAGGCTCTCCTCCTGCATCTGCCTCCATCCCTCGAAATATCCCTTCATGGCTTCTTCGGGATAGATCTTGTTGATGAAGACCGCATCCACACCGAAATCGTATTCGCAGATCCAGGTAAAGCTGCGCCGGGCCTCCTCCAGGACGATGCGCTCGGGGGTCGTCACGATGCGCATGCTGGTCACGGACCGGTCGCGGAGGATCTGCTGGAGGGCGTTGAGGCGCTTGACGAGGGCGCCGAACTCCGTAAAGACCATATCTCTGGGCTTGGGGACTGTGGTCTTTCTGGAGATCAGGCCGCCGAAAATGCCCGTCACTCCCCGCAGCATGGGCAGGAGGCGGTCAGCCAGGACGGACAGGCGCTCCGGATAGCGCAGAAGGGCCAGGGTCTCCCCGGTCGGAGCGCAGTCCACGACGATCACGTCATGTTTTCCCTCTTCGTACGCGTCCAGGATCCGGATCAGGGAGCAGAGCTCCTCCAGGCCCGGAAAGAGCAGGACTTCATCGGCCTCTATCCCTCCGTTGGCCTGCTGGTCGATCAGCTGCCTGAGGTAGTCCTGCAGGGTTCCCCAGGCGCGGCGGCTCTCCCTGGAGGGGTCGATCTCGATGGCCTCCAGGCCCGGAAATACCTGCACGGGCTGCGGGCCCAGGTCCATGCCCAGTGAGTCCCCCAGGCTGTGGGCCTGGTCGGTGCTCATGACCAGGACCTTTTTCCCGGCCCGGGCCATGCGGACGGCTGTCGCTGCGGCGATGCTGGTCTTTCCTACGCCGCCCTTCCCTGTATAGATCAATATTCTCATAGGTCTCTTCTTTCTCGATGTATTTTTTTCTTATCGTCCGGGCTTTCCGGACCTTCTTTTTTTGCCTGCGCGGAGAAGCAGACATTCTTTTCCGAACCTGTGCAGCAAAGCGGATCGACCGACTTCCCGACGGACGTTTTTTCCGTGCCTGCGCGGCGGAGCGGACCTTCTTTTCTGAGCTGCCGGTCCCTATTCCCTTTCCGGGAGGGCGAAGCAGATGGTGAGGCACCCCTCATTCACCGTGGCGGAGGTCATGCGGGCTCCGCGCAGGACGCCCGGCAGGGGGATGCTGCGCAGCTGGTTGCGGATCCGGATGTCGACATCCATGGCCCTGGGAAAGACCTCGACCTCCTCCTGAGACGCTCCGGGCACACGGATGGTCAGGCTGTAGCCGCCCTCGATTGGGCTGTAGACTTCATTGTCGTCCCGGACCGGCCTGTCAAAGAGGTCCCGGTCCCCCAGCACTTCTTCGCTCAGCCGCCTGACGGCCTCCATCCCGCGGATCTCGGAGGGGTACCAGGGGATCCTGGTAATGGTCAGATCGGTAAAAACGCTCTCCAGCTCTTCCAGATAGCCTTTCTGGATTTGCTGCCAGCCCTTCATAAAGGAGCTGCCCGTATCCTCCGGCAGGATCCTGTTGATAAACACTGTATCCACCGGATAGTGGTAGAGATTCAGGTACATATAGCTGCGCCTGGTCTCCTCGACGACCATTTTTTCAGGGATACAGACCAGGCGGACCCGGGAGGTCTCCGGGTTTTTGAGCAGGTCCTGCAGCATGACGAGCTTGCCGTAGAGCTGGCCGAATTCGTCCATGGCGGCCTCATCGGGCAGCTGCATCCGGTAGCGCAGCTTCGCGACCGGGGTCAGGACCCGGGTCATGGTCCTGCCGACCGGCGAAAACTTCTCGACATACCAGGACAAGAGCTCCGGAAGCTTGAGCAGGGACAGGGTCTCCCCGGTCGGGGCGCAGTCCACAATGATCCGGTCATATTTTCCGCTCAGATACAGGTCCCGGATCTTGAGCAGGGAAAAAAGATTCTCCATCCCCGGGATCATGTAGGTCTCTCCGACCTGGTCCATGGCAAAGCCGGCCTTGCCGGACAGGTCCGCAATGGCCTTATTGATATGGGGATATTCCTCCCGCATCAGCATATATGGATCCAGCTCCAGCAGGGAGAGGCAGGGAGCGATTTCAACTACCTTGCCTCCCGCCCTGACCTGAAAAATATCCCCCAGGTTGTGGGCCATGTCCGCGCTGACCAGGAGTGTGTTCTTTCCCTCCTGCGCGCTGCGCACTGCATGGGCGGATGCCACGCTTGTCTT
>DGUF01000130.1 GCA_002394525.1 Lachnospiraceae bacterium UBA4317
CGCCTCAGGAGGCCAGGGAGATGATCGACAGGCAGGTCCGCGAGGCCGGGATCACAAACCCCGGCAACCTGGAGGAGCAGGCCCTGTCCCTGGTCGGCAGGGACATCTATGAGAAGCTTGTCAAGGGCTATACGGAGAAACAGTGGGGAAGGGACTGCACGGAGCTTCCCGCCTTCATCATCCGCAGACTCCCGGTCCGCTTCATCTATGACAACAACTATTTCAATGACCGCTACCAGGGCATCCCGGTCGGCGGCTATACAAAGATGGTCGAGAGGATCCTGGAGGGGATCCCGGTCCGGCTGGATACCGATTTCAAGACCTCGGTCAAAGAGGTCCCGGCAGCAGACGGACAGGGGACGGTCTTTGCCATGGGAGAGGACACCTTTGACAGGGTGCTCTACACGGGCATGATCGACGAATTTTTTGACCAGTGCTACGGGCCGCTCGAATACCGGTCCCTCCGCTTTGAGACGGAGGAGCTCCCCGATACGGACAACTACCAGGGCAATGCTGTCGTCAACTACACCGAGCGCAGCGTTCCCTTCACCCGGATCATCGAGCACAAGTTCTTTGAATTCGGAAAGGATTCCGAGAGCGGTGAGGAGATCCCCGGCACGATCATCACGCGCGAATACCCGGCTGCCTGGGAGAACGGCATGGAGCCCTATTATCCCGTCAACAACGAGAAAAACAACGCCCAGTATGAGAAGTACAGACAGCTGGCCGCTCAGAAAAAGAATGTGATCTTCGGCGGAAGGCTCGGCCTCTATCAGTATTTTGATATGGACAAGGTGATCAGGGCAGCGCTGGACGCTGCGGCCGCGGTCGTATGAGGTACCCGTATTCCAAACGGTAAAACACAACAGGGAAAGGCATAAAAATACCTCTGGTAATATATCTTTAGAACCATTTGAAGGGAGGATTTTATCATGCGGAACTATGAACTTGATCATAAGCTGGAACATGTCTATGCGCTCAAGGCCTACGCCCAGGTCGAGAGAAAGCCGGTCAACAGCAAGAACTGCGACCGGATCCTGAAGCTGCAGAACAAGCGCGTGCACGAGCTGATGAAGGCTGCTTATGAAATTCCCTTTTACCGCGCCCGCTTCGAGCAGACAGGCACGACCCCGGACGATTATCACTGCGCAGAGGACCTCTACAAGTTCCCGCTTCTGACCAAGGACCAGGTCCGTGAATGGATGGATGAGGAGGCCGAGAAATATCCCGAGAAGTATAAATACTGGCATGTATCGCCTACCTCCGGCTCCACGGGCCGCCCCCTGCGCGTGCTCATTTCCCCTCAGGAATACGGCTGGGTCATCGCCAACTGGCTGCGCACCATGGGCTACGGGGGCTTCAATCCCTTTACTGGCAAGACCATGTGCCGCCCCAACTCCCTGCACGGCCCTGTCAGCGAGTTTGATTCCCCGATCCAGAAGCTGGGGATCCTCCGCCGCAAGTACATGTCCGATACCATCAAGGAGCGCGTCGATACCCAGACCCTGGTCAACGAGATCAATGCCTATGAGCCGGATTATCTCTACAACCACAAGAATCTCCTGATGCGGATCGCCAAGTATGTCAAGGAAAATGACATCTATATGTGGAAGCCTTCCTTCTACACCCCCTTCGGCGAGATGCTCGACGATCCCTCCAGAGCCCTGCTCAAGGAGGTCTTCGGCCCCGGCCTGATCGATGCCTACGGCATGGGCGAGACGGGTTCCTGCGTCATCCGCATCCCCGGCAAGAAATACTACCAGGTCAACAGCGACCTCTTTGTCGTCAACGTCTACAATGAGGACCTGTCCGGCCCCGCCCTCAAGGGCATGGCGGTCATCACGCCTCTCTACAAGACGGAGCTGCCTCTGATCAACTATACCTCCTATGACCAGCTCGACAGCTATATGCGCCGCGGGCTCCGCTTCGCAAGGGGCGTCCAGGGCCGCATGAACGACGTCATCCATCACCGCGACGGCAGCGTCACGGAGTGGGGCAATATCTCCGGCATCGTCAACTATGTGCCTGAGATCATCTCCTACAGGATCGTGCAGGAGGACTATGAGAACCTGACCCTGATGATGGTCCGCAATCCCGACACCCCTGTCGAAAAGCAGGAGGAGATCGTCAAAATGCTGGACGAGAAGCTCATGGCCATGTTCAAGGATCCCTCCTTCAAGATCAAGTACGAGTGGCTCGATGAGATCCCCGCGGATCCCAACGGCAAGCTCCGCGTCATTGTCAGCAAGGTCAAACCCGGAGCCATCGGCGAGCCCGAGCATGCCGGCGAGGACACCGGCAATGCCGAGATCACGGAAGAATAATGAGTGAATTTAAAGACTACGACAGATTTTACCAGCAGCTCACAGGCCGCATCCGCGAAAGCGGAGCGGCCTGTTTGGCCCTGCGCGCGGTCTCGAAGGCCGCCACGGGGGTCGTCTATGCCGCCTATCCGCTCCTCCTGGTCCTCCTGGCTGTGACGGGCCGGTGGGGCCAGCTTGTGCGGACGACCCTGGTGCCCGGGATCTCCTTCTGTCTCCTGACCCTGGTCAGGGCCCGGATCAACAGGCCCCGCCCCTATGAGACCTGGAGGATCGACCCTCTGATCCACAAGGAGACCAGGGGAAATTCCATGCCCAGCCGCCATGTCTTTTCCACCGCCGTGATCGCCATGGCATGGCTGCCGGTCTCCCGGACGGTGGGAATCCTGCTTTTGCTGGTCGGGGCGGCAGCAGCCCTGATCCGGGTCCTGGGCGGCGTGCATTATCCCTCTGATGTCGCTGTGGGCTATCTCGTGGGCGTGCTTTCGGGTCTGTTTATATTTTTGTAAATGGGATTTTGCGCGTGTACAAGCGTGTAATTTGCACGGCGCGTGCATTAAGTGCGTGCAATAGTCGCCTGTTTTGCGGGCTTTTTGACAAATAATTGTTTATATGCCCAAAGAATCCATGATAATCGATGAAAAGTTTGTTGAAAATGTGTGTTTTGCAATCGTTTTCAATGTGGTACTATGCAAGTGTCAGCGAGAGCTGACGACCATTACCCCCCTAAGCATTATTACATCCCAGGGAAAGCCCGGCAGCCGGTGACGGCCGCCGGGCTTTTCCCGTATGGAGACAGTCCGGACTGCAATGCCTTGTTGGCCGGAGACCTGTGTGCTATCATACAGAAACAGATAAGATGAATCGACAGGAGGAATTCCATACAGATATGAATACAGGCTCCGAAAGGGACGGCAGATCCGTGCCCTTTGTCAATTATTTTCTGATCGCGGTCAATGTCCTGGTCTTCGCGGCGGGGGTGGTCCTCGCCCCGGGGGGACAGGGGGCGGACTTTTTTTACCGCAGAGGAGGCCTCTATGCGCCGCTGATCCTGAAGGGACAGGACTTTTTCCGCCTGGTCACCTCGATCTTCCTGCATGCGGATGCAGGCCACCTCATGAACAACATGATCATGCAGTTCGCGGGCGGTGAGATCGCGGAGCGGAATCTGGGTCACTTCCGCTACGGTCTGCTCTACCTGCTGAGCGGGATCGGCGGAAATCTGGCTTCCGTCCTGGCTGACTATCTGAGCGGGTCCTACAGCTATTCGATCGGGGCCAGCGGGGCTGTGTTCGGCGTGACCGGCACCCTGCTCTGGCTGATCCTGGAGGAGGCGCGGGAGAGCCGGCGGAGCCGGGAGGCCCGCGGACAGGACCGGGGTCTGTCTCCCCGGCTCAGAAGCCTGGTGGTCCGGGCAGGACTGATGACCGTCTTCATGCTCTACAGCGGCCAGGTCAACCCCGTCGTCAACCAGGCCGCCCACGTCGGAGGCCTGATCTGCGGCTTCCTCCTCGCGGCCGTCCTCATGCCCCGGGGCAGGAGAGACCTCAGGGGACTCCTTTAACCGCTGAAGTGAAAAGTTAACTTCCA